>NZ_JBEOPQ010000046.1:0-46469 GCF_040310285.1 Pseudomonas sp. HY2-MNA-CIBAN-0224
AGCTTGCCTCGCGATCTTTTAAAAGGTCAAAAGATCGCGAGGCAAGCTCGCTCCTACACACACACACATGTGATTGACTCAGCCCTTCACCAATCCCCGAATATCCGCCGTCTCCAGAATGCTTTTCGGCGCACCATGACGCGCTACTTCGAGCATGGCCAAGCCGATTTCTTCAGTCGACAACTCGTTGTCGGAACACGCTCGTAAGAGAAAATCAATTGCTCCAAACATACCTCACCTCATCCAGCGTCACGCCACCACGCACGAGCGTGCGGCAACTGCCAGGCTCTTCTGTTCCACCAAGGCCCTTATAGAAACGAATGGCCCTTTCGTTGCCAGATAAAACCCATAAGGTGATGCGTTTATAACCTTGATCAAGCAAACGCTTAAAGCCCGCCTGCCACAATTGGGCGCCAATACCCTTACTCCAATATTCTGCCAAAACGTAGATCGCCATGACTTCTCCCGATGCTGCTTCGGGCGTGTTTTCATCACGACAAGGCCCCAGTGAAAGCCAACCAATAACGATTCCCTCCACTTCGGCGACTAAAACGTCAGCGTCTTTGCTTTCAATTGTGCGGGCCCAATAGGTCTCTCTTTGAGGCAATGTCGCACTAAGGGAGGCTAAATAGTCAGTGGGCATCAGATCAAGATAAGCGTGTTGCCAACTACTGACATGAACGTGAGCGATGCGTTTCGCATCCTCGGGTAATGCGTCACGAATCATAGCCATCCCTCTCAAGCTCGCTTCTACACACACACACACATGCGATTGACTCAGCCCTTCACCAATCCCCGAATATCCGCCGTCTCCAGAATGCTTTTCGGCGCACCGTGGCGCGCGACTTCGAGCATTGCCAAGCCGATTTCTTCAGTCGATAACACGTACTTGGGCAGCAACTTGCGAGCAATCGACAGCAAGGGCGAGGTCAGCACATAGAACGCGTTGTACATCGGCGTCTTCGAACGCGCGCCGTGCAACGGCTGGATCACCCCAGGGCGAAACATGTAAGCCGCCTTGAACGGCAACGCCAGCAGGTCAGTTTCGGTGCGCCGTTTAACCCGCGCCCACATGGCTGACTGGCTGCCGGTGCCGGCGCCCGACACATAGGTAAAGGTCAGTTGCGGGTTGAGGCGCGACAGCACTTGGCCGGCCGCCAGCGGGATGTCGTGGTTGATGCGTGAATACCCGGCTTCGTCCATACCCACTGCCGAGGCGCCGAGGCAGAAAAAGCAGGCGTCAAAGCCCGTCAGCAGGTCTTCAATGGCCGAGTAGTCAAGCAGGTCGGCATGCACCAGGGTGCGCAGTTTGGGGTGGCTTGTTTCGCTGTCAGAGCGGCCAATGCTCAGGACATGGGTCACGTCCTGTGCAGCCAGTGCCTCACGCAATACCCCTTGGCCCACCATCCCGGTGGCGCCAAACATCACAATGTTCATCTCAGTAGTCCGTTAGCGTCAGTGAGTGGAGGACGACATGGGTTGCAAGGCTTGCGAGGCGCGCCAACGCGCTGGCGTTGTGCCTTCCCATGAACGAAACGCCCGATAAAACGAGTTGGTGTCTTCGTAGCCTAGCAGGCAGGCAATTTCTTCAATTTCGATTGAAGGTTCGCTGAGCAGATGGCGCACCACCTCTTGGCGGGTCTCCAGCATCAGTTGCCTAAAGTTCGTGCCGTCTTCAGTAATACGCCGCTGCAAAGTGCGCTCGCTCATGCCCAGTTCCCGCGCCACGTCGGCCAGTTCCGGGCGACCGCTGGCGAGGATGCGCTTGAGTGCCGCCTTGACTTGCAGGCTGATGCTGGCCGACGCCGTGGCCTCGGCCAGTGCAGCTATCAGCGCCGGGTTGAGCATGTCCAGCAGCTCCGGGTTATGGCCCGGAAACGGCCGATCCAGATCCGCCACGTCCAGCACCAAGGCATTGCGCTCGGCGCCATACTGCACAGGGCAGCCGTAGAACTCGCTCAGCGCAGGGCTGCCATCGTCTGCACGGGCCAGTTCGACCTTGCGCGGCGTAATGTGCACGCGAGTACCTTGGCGACCCAGTTCTACGAAGGTGGCAAAGGCTGCGTCCACCAGCAGGTTGGGCGGTAGCTCGGGGGTGTGCAGCCAGTCAATGGTGACGGTGCAGGTCTGGCCGTCTTCATTAACCAGCAGCCGTTCCGGCGTGCACAGTTGTTTGAAGCGGGCCAGGCGGTGCAAACCGTCGCGATAATCACGGGCGATAAAGGCAGCAAAGCTGGACGGCGGCAAGGTCGCAAAATCAAGCCGGGTCACCAGCAACACAGCGGCGGCCGGGTCAGGGTTGAGGACCTGCACGGCGGCCCACAAGCGAAAGAATTCTTCGGTGCTCACCTGACGCCGGTCACGCAGTTCACGTATGCACAGCGTGACGGGGAGCCGTGCCTGACGCAGGACCACTGAAGGCTCCAGCCCGATCAGTTTCAGGCCTTGCCAAAAGGCATCCGGCACATTGAAACGAGAGGCGATGGGGCGGCTTGCGTCAGACATGGGGGCTCCTTTATGTCAGGTCAGTCAGGGGTGGCTCAGTTAGAGGCTGACACGCTCAGGTCGTGCCACTTTTTATCCGATTCGGCCAGGTCTTGCGCGGCCTTGGCAGCGTACTGCACCGCGTCGCTACCGATCAGCAGACGCAGTGGCGCGTCATCCTTGAGGGCCAGTTCCAGCACAATTTCAGCCACGCGGTCCGGACGGGTCGGCAAAATGCCCGGGGAGTTGAGCAGCTCGGCCAGTGCGCCGACCGATTGTTTGTAGGGTTCGCTGATAGGCGGGATGGTCATCGACGGGCCGGCCCAATCGGTCTGCATGCCGCCCGGCTCAAGCACGGTCACTTTGATGCCCAGCGGGGTGATTTCCTGTGCCAGCACGGTGGAGAAGCCGCCGACGGCCCACTTCGCGCTCTGGTACGCGCCCAGGCCAGCCATGCCGATGCGCCCACCCAGCGACGAGACCTGGAAAATGTGCCCGCTGCCCTGGTGACGCAGGACCGGCACAACCGCCTTGCTCACATACACCACGCCGTAGAAGTTGGTGTCGATTTGGGCGCGGAAGTCTTCCAGGGTGACGTCTTCGACCGCAGCCAGATCGCCATAACCGGCGTTGTTGACCACCACATCGAGGCGGCCAAAATGCTTCACGGCGGCGTCAACCGCCTGTTCCACCTGCTCGTTGTTGGTCACGTCCAGCGCCAGTGGGTAAATCGCATCGCCAAACTCGGCCACCAGGTCATCGAGTTGCTGAGGCTTGCGGGCGGTGGCGACAACACGGTCCCCGGCGCGCAGGGCAGCCAGAGTGATGGAGCGACCGAGGCCACGGGAACTGCCAGTGATAAACCAGATCTTGGACATTCGAACACCTCTTCGTTAGAAACCGCTGAAACACCTGCCTCAGCGCCTGAACAAATAATGCTCGGCTGGCCGCCTTTACACACTAGCAGCAAGGCGCCAAGTGGCTTGCAGAAGGCGCCATTGTGCTTGCAACTCAGGTAATCGGCGCGAACTCCTCAATCGCATCAGGCCAAGGGCTCAGCACTTCAAAGCCGTTGTCGGTCACCGCCACCATGTGTTCCCACTGGGCCGACAGCGACAAATCCTTGGTGACCACGGTCCACTGGTCAGCCAGGGTTTTGACGTGGCGCTTGCCCGCGTTGAGCATCGGCTCGACGGTGAAAATCATGCCGGTTTTAAGCTTCATGCCCTGGCCGGGATAACCGTAATGGAGGATCTGCGGTTCGTCGTGATAAACCTTGCCGATGCCGTGGCCGCAGTACTCGCGCACCACGCTGAAGCCTTCTTTTTCGGCAACGGTCTGGATCGCGTGGCCAATGTCGCCCAGGGTTGCACCGGGGCGAACCTGGCGAATACCGGCGCACATGGCCTCATACGTGGTCTTGACCAGATGCCGCGCTTGCGGGCTCGGTTCGCCCACGTAGTACATGCGGCTGGTGTCGCCGTACCAGCCATCCTTCACCACGGCGATGTCGATGTTGACGATGTCGCCATCGTGCAGCACCCGGCCCGACGGGATGCCGTGGCACACCACTTCATTGACCGAGGTGCACACGGTTTTCGGGAAGCCGTGGTAGCCGACATTGCCGGGAATAGCCTTTTGCACATTGACGATGTAGTCATGGCAAATCTTGTCGAGCTGGTCGGTGGTCACCCCTGCTTTGACGTGCGGGGTGATCATCGCCAGTACTTCAGCCGCGAGCATGCCGGCGACTTTGGACTGGGCGATTTGGGCCGGTGTGTTGATAACCACGTGCGCTCTCATGGGCGGGCTCCTGCTGCAGCCTGTGCCGAATCAGCCAATTGGCACAGCTGTTTTAAATCGAGACCGCCCTCAAGCTCGGCGCGAATCAGTAAACGACTGATCTGGTTGTGATCCAGATCCGGGTACAGCTCTGTGAGCATGCCAATGCGCATCCAGTGCTCTGCCTGAGCATTGATCGAGCGACTGAGCGCGTTGCTGGCGATGCGCAGATTTTCGTGCATGGCGTCCGAGATTTTTACGATGCCCATCAAATGACCCAATATGAAATGTATATGGAATGTAAGCGAAACGTATATTAGGCGATGAGCCACGAAATCTGCAACACGCAGTCATGGACAGGCCCAAGGGTCGATCCCTATGCTGGGGCCATTACAAAAACAATCAAGAACGCCATGAACCCCGACTCTTCCCTCCATGTGTTGTTGCAGTGGCTTGCCCGGCCACACCGTAGCCTGGTGGCGCGCTATACGTTGCTGTCCGTTGTGGTCATGAGCGTGGCGCTGATTACCCTGGCGATTTTTTATGAGCAACTGGCCAAGGACTTGCTCAACCGCCTCACCGGCGAGCGGCTGGATGCCCAGGCATTGTCGACGGCCAACCGCTTGTCTTCCTTTCTGGATGATCGCTTCTACCAGCTCTCGGCGCTGTCCAATCACCCCAACATGCCTGAATTCATAGTTGATCAATCGCGGCTGATCAGCGACGTCGACTCGCTGCTCAAGCTGGAAGGGGACTTGCCCTTTATGTACGGCGTGCTGTTTTTTGATGAGCAGGACCGCTTGATCAAAGTACTGCCGGGCCAGTCTGCGTCGGGGGAGCCGTACTGGGGCAGTGAACACTGGTCCATCGCCGGTTTGCCGGTGCAATGGGTCGGCGATGTCGAAGTGATAGGGCCGCTGCTGCCCAAGGCGGGCGGCTCGGGCAGCTTTCTGATCCGCAAGAGCATCCGCATCGGGCGTACCAACCAGAAGGTGCGCATAGCCCTGCATTTGCGCCTGGCCTCCTTGAGCGAGTTGCTGGTCAGCGCGGGCATGGGCGGCGTGGTTGCGCCTTTGTTGCGCGTGCCTGGCGGTGCGTTTATCGACCCCACCGGGCGGCCCGTCAAGGCGCCGGGGCAATGGCACGAAGGGCCGATGATTTTGCCCGGCTGGCAACTGGTGTTCAGTGTCGAGCCGGGGGCCATCCTCAAGCCCCTGAACGATGCGCGCTGGTGGCTGTACTGGGTGGCGGCGGGATTTATCGGGTTTATCCTCATCGTCTTCTTTACCCTCTCGCGGCAGTTGCGCGCGCGGGTCAGCACCTTGCTGCAAGGTGCCCATCAACTGTCCATGGGCGACTTGAGCTATCGCCTCGCGCTACAACCCAAGGACGATGAAATCAGCCATGTGGCCCGCGCCTTTAACGTGATGGCCGAACGTCTGGCGCAGGTCATGGACCAGACCGTACGCAGCGAAAACCTCGCCGTATTGGGCACCTTCGCCACGGGTGTGGCCCATGAAGTGCGCAACCCGCTGGCGACCATGAAAACCACGGTGCAAGCCTTGCTGCGCCGCGAGCAAGAACCCGAGCGGCGGCACCTGCTGAGTGACCTGGTCAAGGAAATCGACCGCTTGTCACGGGTCACCAATGACCTGCTCGAATATGGCCGCCCGCACCCGGCCAAACCGCGGGTGGTCTCGGTGGCGCACCTGTTCGAGCACACGGCGGCGATGGTCGCCCCCCACTTGCAAGCGCGCAATATCGAACTGCTGTGCGAGTCGGCAGGGGATTTGCAATTGTTCGTCGACCCGGATCAAGCCCGCCAAGTGCTGCTCAACCTGTGTTTGAACGCTGTGCAGGCCAGCCCGGAGGGCGGCGTGGTGCGCTTGTGCGCCGAGACAGGCCAAGGGCGGGTGCGGGTGTTGATCATCGATCAGGGCTGCGGCATTTCGCCCGAACACCTGGAGCAGATTCGCCAGCCATTTTTCACCCTTAAACCCCAGGGCACCGGCTTGGGATTGAGCATCAGCCAGCAACTGCTGGAGGCCAACGACGCGCGCATGCACATCGTCAGCCGCGTGGGTGAGGGCACACAGGTGGCGCTCGATTTCCCTGCGTTCACCCGGTTTTTGTAGCCGCCTGCGGGCCTCGTCAGCGGCTACCGATCATTTTGAATACGTAAAAGTGAGACACAGATGCCTGATGTTCACGTGTTAATCGTCGACGATGAAGAAGCGCTGGTGCGCTCGCTCAGCTATGCATTGCGCGGGGAGGGCATGCGTATCAGCACGGCCAACAGTGGCGAGGCGGCGCTGCAACAGGTGCTGGATGACATCGACATTGTCTTGCTGGACCTGGGCCTGCCGGGCATCGACGGTATGGCCACACTGGATGGCTTGCGCCAGCGCAGCCCGCACCTGCCGGTGATCATGATTTCTGCCCACGGCGATACCCGGGCGGCGGTGCAGGCGGTCAAGAGCGGTGCCACTGATTACCTGACCAAACCCTTTGAGCTGGATGACTTGCTCGCCACCATCAGCAGCACCTTGGCCCTGGACACGCCTGAGTCACCGGTGCCCGGCCTGCAAGGGCAAAGCCCGGCCATGAGCACGCTGCACGCGGCGGTGCAACGGATTGCCCGCAGCTCGGCCACGCGGATTCTGCTGTTGGGTGAGTCCGGAACCGGGAAGACCTTGGTCGCCCAAGCGTTGCACGCGCACAGTTCACGGGCTGCCAGCGCGTTTATCGAAGTGAACTGCGCCGCCTTGCCCGAGCAGTTGATCGAGGCCGAGCTGTTCGGCTCGGAGAAAGGCGCCTACACCGGCGCCCATCAAAAGCGCGCCGGGCTGGTCAGCCAGGCCAACGGCGGCACGCTGTTTCTTGACGAAATCGGCGAGTTGCCGTTGAGCCTGCAAGCCAAGTTGCTGCACTTTCTGGAAAACGGCAGCTACCGTGCGGTGGGCGCCAGCCAGGCCAGCAGTGCCGACGTGCGGGTGGTGGCGGCGACCAACCGGGACCTGGCCGACGATGTGCGTCTGGGGCGGTTTCGTGAAGACCTGTTTTACCGCTTGAACGTCATCACGGTGGACATCCCGGCCTTGCGTGAGCGCGGCGAAGACCTGCTGTTGCTGGCGCAGTATTTTGCCCAGCGCCAGGCGGTTGAAGAGGGCGTCAGTCCGATCCAGTTTTTGCCCGATTGCGTGGCGGCGCTGCGCCGTCATCGCTGGCCCGGCAACGTGCGCGAACTGAAGAATCTGGTTGAGCGCCTGACCATTCTGTTGCCGGGCCAAGGCATCAGCGCGGCGATGCTGCCCGCGCCCTTGCAAGGGCAAGAGGTGGAGGCATCCAGCGTGCTGGGCGACCAGCTCGAACGTGCCGAGCGCGAGTTGGTGACCGATGCGCTCAGCCGCTCGGCGGGCCACAAAGGTCTGGCCGCGCAATTGCTCGGCATTTCGCGCCACGCGCTCAAACGCCGCCTGCAACGGCTGGGCATTGAGCGCTAAGCGCTCACACCCGCGCGCGTGTTGAGCGCAAACCGCTCAACGGAACACTAAAAACCTGTAGGAGCGAGCTTGCTCGCGATCTTTTGACCCTTAAAAGCTCGCGAGCAAGCTCGCTCCTACAGTCTTTATTGTGTTGGCACAGCCCTTGCTCTGTCCCTTCCCGCACTCCAACAAGAGGCGTTTTCAACGCCCAAAGGAATTTATGTCCCCGTTGCGTCAATGGGCCTGTGGCCTCCTGACCCTGAGCACTCTGCTTGCCAGCCCCTTGTCCAGCGCCGACGTCGGCCGTCTGGAATTAGGCGTGCCGGCCGCTGACGCCGACCTGACCCTGGGCTGCCTGTACCCGATGACCGAGCGCGCCGCCATTTATGGCCACGACAGCATCCTCGGCATTCAAGTCGCACTCAATGAATTGCAAACCCGCCGCGTGGCCGGTGAGCCCGTGCCGCGCCTGCGGGTAATTGTCGATGACGACCAGTCCAAAGCCTCCTACGGCGTCAGCCTGGCCAAGAGCTTTATTCACAAGGACGGCGTGCAAGTGCTGTGCGGCATGGTTTCGTCCGGTGTGGCGCTGGCCGTCAGCCAACTGGCCCGCCAGGAAAAAGTGCTGATGATCGGCTCCGATCACGCCTCGTCGCGCATGACCCTGGAAAACGGCCATCCGTACTATTTTCGCGTCACCAATGACACCTGGACCTCCATGGCGGCAGGCGCGCGGTACCTGCAAGCCTTGCAGAAAAAAACCGGCTGGAAGCGTCTGGCGTTCATTGGCCCTGACTACGAATACGGCCATGTGTCCCGCGATGACTTGCACGAAGCCCTGAACCAGTTGGGGGTGAAGTTCGATGACGTCATCGAGTTATGGCCGCGTCTGTACGAACCTGATTACTCGCCGTACATCACCGCGCTGGAACAGGCCCGGCCCGACATCATCGTTTCGGCGATCTGGGGCGGCGACTTCCATGCCTTTGTCAAACAGGCCGCCGGTAGCCGCTTGCTGGAAACCTCGCGGCTGGCGAACTTCGACACCGGGGCCAATTACGACTTTCTGGTGTCGCTGGGCAACAAGGCGCCAGCCGGGCTGATTCTGTCGGCGCGCCACCACAACAACTGGCCCGACACCCCGCGCAACCGCTCGTTTGTCGAGCGCTTTCATCAGTTGAGCGGGCGCTACCCGACCTACGCCGCGCAAGGCGCCTACAGCGTGGTGATGGTGATGGCCAAAGCCTTTGAGAAAACCGGCGGGGTGACCGACACCCAGGCCCTGATCCGTGCCCTCGAAGGCCTGGACATCGCCTTGCCCGAAGACCCGCCCGGCAGCTTTTCACGCATCGACCCGGTGACCCATCAAATCCAGCAGAGCCAGGCCATTGGCACGCCGGTCAGCAATACCGATTACCCGCCTGCCCAACTGATGCTGGGTGACTGGTCGGTGTATTCGGCGCAAGAGCTACAGCTCGACAGCGCCACCCTGAAGCGGCGTTTGGCCGCGCGTAAACCCGTCGCCGAGCCCTAGCGGCTCGCACCTTGACCGAGAAGCAAGCATGAATAATTCCAAGAAAAGCATGTTGAAACACCCTTTGGCCTTTGCCATCACGGCTGCCGGGCTGGCGCTGTCATTAAGCGCCGGGGTACAGGCTGCTGAAAACGGCAAGTTCCGCATTGGCGTGGTGACCTTCTTGTCGGGGCCGGCCGCTGGCCCATTTGGCGAGCCGTCAGCGAATGCCGCCAAGGTGCTGGTCGAAGGCTTGAACAAAGGCCAGTTGCCTGCGCCTTACGACAAGATCGGCATCAACGGTGCCGAAATTGAAATGGTCATGATTGACGAAGCGGGCGGGGCGGCCAAGCAGGTCGAGGAGTTCCGCAACCTGGTGCAGCGCCAGAAGGTCGATGCGGTGGTGGGCTATATCTCTTCCGGAGACTGCCTGGCCATTGCGCCGGTTGCCGAAGAGCTGGGCGCCATGACGGTGTTCTACGACTGCGGCACCTCGCAGTTGTTCAAAGAAGACAAAACCCCGCAGTACGTGTTCCGCACCAGCCTCGATGCGGCGGTGGACAACATTGGCGCCGCCCGTTACCTGGCCAAGGTGCGCCCGGACGCACAGAAAGTCGCCGGTATTCAGCAGAACTACGCCTGGGGCCAGGACAGCTGGAACGACTTCACCCACTCCATGGAGCAACTGATGCCCAAGGCCAAAGTGGTGGAGTCGCAAATGCCCAAAGTGTTCCAGGGCCAGTACGGCGCTGAAATCTCCGCGATCTCGGTCAAGCGCCCGGACATCATCCACTCCAGCTTCTGGGGCGGCGACATGGAAGCTCTGGTGTTGCAAGCCAACGCCCGTGGCTTGCTCGAAGACGCCACGGCGGTACTGACCTGCGGCGAGTCGGCCATCGACCGTTATAAGGATCAGGCGCCTAACGGCATGATCATTGGTGGCCGTGGCCCGTTCGGTGCCTTTGCGCCGGATAACACCCTCAACGGCTGGTTCAAAGGCCAGTACCAGGCCGCCTACAAAACCGCGCCGACGTACCCGGCCAGCAAAATGGCCCAGGCCATATTGGGCCTCAAGCACGCGGCGGAAAACGCCAAGGTTGAGCCAGGCAAAATCCCGACCCCGCTGCAAATCGCCCAGGCGTTCAAGGGTGCGACCTTTGAGTCGGTGTCCGGCACCGTGCAAATGGCCCGCGCCGATGGCCATCAAGCCATGCAAGGGATTGCCTACGGCGAATACCAATACGACCCGGCGACCAAAAAGGGCGGCGTGCAAAACGTCATCGCTTTCTCGGGCGAGTGCGTGACCCCGCCGGATGGCACCACCGCGCTGGACTGGATCAAGGCCGGCTTCCCCGGCGCGCAGTGCAACTGATCCGTTAACGGCCACTGTAGGAGCGAGCTTGCCTCGCGATCTTTTAAACGATCAAAAGATCGCGAGACAAGCTCGCTCCTACAGGTATTGCCACCTTCTTGCCAAGGTAGGACCTCAATGATGAGTCTTTTCGCGGTGCTGATTGACGGCACCATTTATGCCTCGTGGCTGTTTCTGGTCGCGGCCGGGCTCACGGTGATCTACGGGGTGATGCGCATCCTGAACATGGCCCACGGCAGCTTTTACGCCATTGGCGCCTACACCGCTGCGTCTCTGGTGGGCTGGTATTTCAATAACGGCATTGGCCCGGTCTGGGTCGGGTATCTGCTGATGCTCGGCTGCGCGCTGGTGGCCGGGCTGATCGTCGGGCTGATCATCGAGCGCGGCCTGCTGCGCTTTATGTACGGCCGCGACGAAGTGCTGATGGTGATCATCACCTACGCGCTGCTGCTGATCCTCGAAGACACCATGAAGATGATCTGGGGCGTGAATCCGTATTTCGCCTATCAGCCCTATGCCGAGATGGGCCGCAGCGCGCTGGCCGGGCTCAAGGTGTCGAATTACGACTTGATGCTGGTGGGCATCTCGTTGGTGCTGGGCCTGGGCCTGTGGTTATGGCTGGAGCGTACGCACCAGGGCAAGGTGCTGCGCGCAGTGATCCACGACCGCGAAGTGGCCATGGCCATGGGTGTCAACGTGCGGCGCATGTTCACCCTGGTGTTTGTGCTGGGCACCATGCTCGGCACGTTGGCGGGCGCCTTGACCGCACCGGCGATCTCGGTGGTGCCGGGCATGGGCGTTGAAGTTATCGTGCTGGCATTTGCCGTGGTGGTGATCGGCGGCATGGGCAGCATCGAAGGCGCTGCAGTGGGCGCCTTGCTGGTGGGCTTGAGCCGCGCCGCTGCCGTGCATTACGCGCCAGAGTTCGAACTTTTTGTGATCTACGGGGTGATGGCGCTGGTGTTGGCGGTGCGTCCTCAAGGGCTGTTCGGCCGTGTACTGGCGAGGAAAATCTAAATGCGCCTGAGTAAAACCGAATTGATTCTGCTCGGCGTTGCCGTGCTGCTGGCCGCAGGCGGTGTGATTGCCCCGCAATGGCTGGTGTTTCTGCTGACCATGGCGCTGGCCAAGGCCATGGTGGTGCAAGGCGTGGTCATGCAAATGCGCGCCGGGCTGGTGACCTTTGGCCAGGGCTTGTTCTTCTGCATCGGCGGTTACGCGGTGGGCATGAGCGGGCACTTTCTGGATATCACCGACCTGGCCCTGCTGCTGTTGATCGGAGTGGGGGCGGCAGTGTTGCTGGCCATGCTGCTGGGGCTGTTGATGACCCGCTACCGGGAGATTTTCTTCGCCATGCTGTCGCTGGCGTTCTCGATGATTTTGTACGGCGTGCTGGTCAAAAGCTCGGCGCTGGGCAGCACGGACGGTTTCAACGTCAAGGCCTGGACCCTGTTTGGCTGGACACCTGCTGCCGGGCAGGCGCCGCTAGCGCTGTTTATCATCATCGTCGCCTGCTCGGGGCTGCTGGCGGTGTTGCTGCACCGCTACAGCCGCAGCAGCGCCGGGATGATGTGCGAAGCCATCCGTGAAAACGAAGTGCGCGTCGAATACCTCGGCCAGTCACCGCGCTGGGTGCTGTACATGAACTACGTCGCGGCCGCTGCCGTGTCGGCGTTGGGTGGCGGTTTCATGGCGTTGTCGGCCGGGCACATCGACCCGGAAATGGCCTACTGGATCACCTCCGGCGAATTCGTCTTCATCGCCCTGCTGGGCGGTACCGCCCACGTCGCCGCGCCGTTTATCGCGGCCATTCTGTTTGCCGTGGTGCGCACCTACGCCATCGAGCTGGTGCCGCACAGTTGGCAGATGATTCTGGGCTTCACCCTGTTGGCGATCATTGTGTTCCTGCCTAAAGGCTTGTGGAGCCTGTTCACCGGGCAAGCGCGGAGGGCAAAGGCATGAACTGCATTCTTGAAACCCAAGGGCTGTGCAAGGAATTTGGCGCCGTAACGGCGGCCAAAGACGTCAACGTGCGCATCCACAAAGGCGAAGTGGTCGGGGTGATTGGCTCCAATGGCGCCGGTAAAACCACGTTTATCAACATGGTCACCGGCTACCTGAAACCCAGCCGTGGCGAGATCCTCTTCAACGGCCAGTCGATCCTTGGCCGCACACCCAGGGCAATCACCCGGGCGGGCATGGCGCGTTCGTTCCAGGTCGCGCAGTTGTTCCCCCAACTGAGCGTGCTGGACAACCTGCTGATTGCCGTTTCGGCCGCGCAAAGCCCGTTCCCGTCGCTGCTGGCGCCGATGCGCAATGCGTCACGCATTGCCCAGGCGGATGCGATTCTGGCCGAGTTCGACATCAGCCGCTGGCGCGACACGTTGGTCACGGCGGTACCGCAAGGCGTGCGCAAATTGATCGACATTGCCATGGCATTGATCGGTGACCCGCAAATGCTGCTGCTCGATGAGCCCACCAGCGGCGTCAGTGCCGAAGAGAAAACCGCCCTTATGGACACCGTGATGCGCGTGGTCGCACAGCATCAGGTGACGGTGCTGTTTGTGGAACATGACATGGACGTGGTGCGCCGCTACGTGTCGCGAATTCTGGCGTTCTACAGCGGTGAAGTGCTGGCCGACGGGGCGCCTGAAGCGGTACTGGCCAACCCCCGCGTGCAAGAGTTTGTCACCGGCGGGCCAAACGCTCACAAGAGGGCAGCGCAATGAGTCTGGATATTCGCAACCTGCACGTTTCGATCGAAGGCGTGCCGATTTTGCATGACGTGTCGTTGCACGTGGGCGCCGGGCAAATGGTCGGTTTGATCGGTCATAACGGCGCCGGTAAAACCACGTTGATCCGCACCATCATGGGCCTGCTCGACGCTGACTCGGGGTCGATCACATTTGCCGGCCAGGACCTGCGCAACCGGCCGGGGTTTACCCGCGCCGCAGCGGGTATCAGCTACCTGCCCGAAGACCGCCGATTGATCCCGGCGCTGACCGTCGAAGAGAACATCTTGCTGCCGGTCTGGGCCAACAAATTGCCTGACAGCCAGCGCCGTCTGGAGTGGGTCTACAGCCTGATTCCGGAGATCGCCCAGTTTCGTGAGCGCAAGGCCATGCAATTGTCCGGCGGGCAACAAAAGCTGGTGGCGCTGGCGCGGGCGTTGATGCCGGGGCACACGTTGCTGTTGCTCGATGAGCCGTTTGAAGGGGTGGCGCCAGTGTTGTCCCGGCGCCTGAGCGAAGTGATCGCCAAGCTCGGCCGTGAAGGGCTGTGCGTGCTGATATCTGAATCCGATGACACTCATTCTGCCGATCTGGTCGATGCGCTCTTTCGCATCGAGCGCGGCAGCGTGACCGCAGGGTAGGGACCGCCATGTCAACATTTACCTTTGAAACCACGCCACGGGTGATCTGTGAAATCGACGGCGCGCTGCGCCTGGGCGCCTTGTGCCGAGAACTGAATGCCGAGCGGGTGTTGCTGGTCAGCGACCCCGGTTTGCTGCGTGCAGGCTTGCTCGACGCGCCGATCAACGCCATGCGCGACAGCGGCTTGCAGGTCACGTTGTACAGCGACGTGCAGGCCGACCCGCCGGTGGCCTGCGTGGAAGACGCGGTGGCGGTGGCGCGCGAATGCCGTGCGCAGGCGGTCATTGGCCTGGGCGGCGGCAGCTCGCTGGACATCGCCAAACTGGTGGCCTTGCTCTGCGGCCACGAACAAAGGCTGGAGGGCATCTACGGCATCGGCCTGGCCAAAGGCCCGCGCTTGCCGCTGATCCAGGTTCCGACCACCGCAGGCACAGGGTCGGAAGTCACTGCGGTGGCCATTGTCACCACCCCGAGCCACGAGAAAAAGGGCGTGGTCAGCCCGCTGCTGTACCCCGATATCGCGTTGCTCGATGCGCGGCTGACGGTCGGCCTGCCCGCTGCTGTCAGTGCCATGACCGGTGTGGATGCCATGGTCCATGCCATCGAGTCCTATACCAGCGCACACAAAAAAAACGTGCTGTCGGATGGCTTGGCGGTGCAGGCATTGACTTTGCTGGCGGCCAACATGGACCGCGTGCTGGCCGAGCCCGGTGATTTGCAGGCACGTTCAAACATGCTGCTGGGCTCGATGCTGGCGGGCATGGCCTTCGCCAACGCGCCGGTGGCAGCAGTGCATGCGCTGGCGTATCCGCTGGGCGGGCATTTCCATGTGCCCCACGGCTTGAGCAATGCCTTGGTGTTGGTGCCGGTGTTGAACTTCAACCGCCCGGCCGCCGAAGCCTTGTACGCGCAATTGGCCAGTGCGGTGTTGCCGGGGCAGCGCTTCGCCAGCCCCCGTGAGGCGTGCGACGGCTTTATCGACTTTATGACCCGGCTGGTGGCGCGCATGCCGTTTGCACAGCGCCTGAGCGAAGTGGGTGTCACCGAATCAGACATCAATCAATTAACCGATGACGCCTTGAAAATCGAGCGTCTGCTGATCAACAACCCCCGCCCGCTAAACCGCGACGACATCCACGCCCTCTACACCTCGGTGTTGTAAACGCCGGGCCCTGTAGGAGCGAGCTCGCCTCGCGATCTTTTAAACGATCAAAAGATCGCGAGGCGGTGCATTTCATCAGTTAACAGGAGTCAGCGATGAACCATGAATTCAGAAGCGTGCCACGCATCATTTGCGAAGCTGGGGCACTGCAAGAACTTGGCACTGTGTTCCGTGGCCTGGGGGCGCAGCGGGTGCTGCTGGTGTGCGATCCGGGGATTGTCAGCCTCGGCTTTGCCGGGCGCGCACAAGCGGTACTCGAAGCCGCCGGGTGCGCGGTGGCGGTGTTTGATCACGTCACGCCGGACCCGTCTTCAGCCGTGGTCGAGCAAGCCGCCCGCGAGGCCAAAGCTTTCCAGGCCGACGGCGTGCTGGGCCTGGGCGGCGGCAGTTCACTGGACGCCGCCAAGCTGGTCGCTCTGCTGACCAACAGCGAACAGCCGCTGGAACACCTCTACGGCACCGACAAAGCCCGTGGCAAACGGGTGCCGCTGGTGCTGATGCCGACTACCTCGGGCACCGGTTCGGAGGTGACGTGGGTGTCGGTGATCACCGATCCGCAGAACAAAAAACAGGCGGTCTATTCGCCGCAATTACTGCCGGACGTGGCCATTCTCGACCCGCTGCTGACCTTGGGCCTGCCGCCCAAAGTGACGGCGGCCACGGGGCTGGACGCCATGGTGCATGCGATTGAGGCCTACACCAGCCGCACCCGGAAAAACCCGATTTCCGATGGTCTGGCCACGGCCGCATTGAGCTTGCTGGGCAGCAACCTGCGCAAAGTGCTGGCTGACGGCACGGACCTGCCAGCGCGTACGGCCATGCTGCAAGGGTCGTTGATGGCGGGCATGGCGTTCGTCAATGCGTCGGTGGCGGCGATTCACGCCCTGGCGTATCCGCTGGGTGCGCGCTTTCACATCCCCCACGGCCACGCCAACGCTTTGGTCATGGCCCCGGTGCTCCGCTTTAACTTGCCCACGGCTCAGCGCCAATACGCCGAACTGGCGGCGCACCTGTTGCCGGGCGAGCATTTTGCCGACGAAGCCAGCGCCGCAGAAGCCTTTGTGCGAGCCATTGAAAGCCTGGTCGAGGACAGCGGTCTGGAGCTGCGTTTGTCTGCGTTGAAGGTGGATGAGCCGTCGCTGGCGGTGATGGCCAGCGAGGTGGTGGTGGGCATTCGGCGCTTGATCGACAGCAACCCGTGCGACATGAACGAGCAGGAGGTTGAAGCGATTTACCGGGGTATTTTCTAAGCCACAGCAGCGGCGCCCCAAGGCGCCGCTATTTCGTTCAGCGCAATAGATTGACCTTGGCCAGATCAATCAACTCCTTGGCGCGGCCATCCATCACGGTTTTAAGCATGAACAGGCTAAAGCCCTTGGCTTGTTCGAAGGTTTTTGTCGGTGGCATCACCAGCTCCTGACGGGCGCTGACTACGTCCACCAGCACCGGGCCGTCATGGCTGAAGGCTTCGCGCAATGCGGCTTCCAGCTGGGACGGGTGCTCGACGCGAATCCCTTTGACGCCCATGGCTTCGGCCATCGCGGCAAAGTTAGGGTTGTCCAGGTCGCAGCCCACGTCCGGGAAACCGGCCGCCTTCATTTCCATCTCAACAAAGCCCAAGGTGCCGTTGTTCAGCACAATGACTTTGACCGGCAAACCCACCTGATTCAGGGTCAAAAAGTCGCCCATCATCATGGTGAAACCGCCATCGCCCGACATTGAAATCACCTGCCGGTAAGGGAAGGTCGCCTGCGCGCCGATGGCTTGCAACATGGCGTTGGCCATCGAGCCGTGGTTGAACGAGCCGACCAGGCGGCGCTGGCCGTTCATTTTCAGGTAACGGGCGGCCCATGCGGTCGGGGTGCCGACATCACAGGTGAAAATCGCATCCTCGGCCGCCAGTTCGCTGACCAGACGGTTCAAGTACTGCGGGTGGATGATGTCGCTGTTGGGGCCGCTTTCAGCTAGGGCATCGAGGTCCTGGCGGGCTTTTTTGTAATCCTTAAGGGCTGATTCAAGGTGATCGCGATCCGGATTTTGCGCCAGCTTGGGCAGTACAGCCTGTAACGTCAGCTTCACATCGCCGAGAAGCCCCAACTCCAGGCCGCAGCGATTGCCCAGCGCTTCGGGTCGCAGGTCGATCTGCGCGATGTGGCCGTGCTCCGGGTAGAACTGCCGATAGGGGAAGTTGGTGCCGAGCATCAGCAGCGTGTCGCAGTTTTTCATGGCCAGATAACCCGAGGCAAAACCGATCAGCCCGGTCATGCCGACGTCATACGGGTTGTCGTACTCCACATGCTCCTTGCCGCGCAACGCATGCACGATGGGTGCGTTCAGGCGTTCGGCCAGGGCGAGGATCTCGGTGTGGGCATCGACGCAACCGGCGCCGCACAGCAGGGTGACTTTTTTGCCGTCATTCAAAAACGCCGCCAACTCATCGATATCGCTGTCGCTGGGGCGCACCAGCGGCTGAGTCGGGGTGAGCCAGTTCGGGACTTCGGCTTCGGTTTCCTGCAGCGCCACGTCCCCCGGAATCACCACCACCGCTACCCCGCGCTTGGCGATGGCGATGCGCATGGCGCGCTCCAGAATTTGCGGCAGTTGCTCGGGACGTGATACCAGCTCCACGTAGTGGCTGCACTCCTTGAACAGGCTCTCGGGGTGCGTGGCCTGAAAGTAGTCAATGCCGATTTCGCTGCCCGGAATATGCGCGGCCAGCGCCAGCACCGGCACACCGCTGCGATGGGCGTCGAACAGGCCGTTGATCAAATGCAGGTTGCCAGGCCCGCAACTGCCGGCACACACCGCCAGTTCGCCGGTCAAATGCGCTTCAGCGCCTGCGGCAAAGGCTGCGGCTTCTTCATTGCGCATGTGAATCCACTTGATCTGCTCCTGGCGGCGCAGTGAGTCGGTAAAGCCGTTCAAAGAATCGCCGACCACGCCATACACACGTTTAACGCCGGCTTGCTGAAAAGTCTCGGTGATGAAATCGGCTACTGTTCTGGACACGGAGGACGCCTCTCAAAGTCAGATAAAAGATGGCTTGGGTTACCTTTGCCCAAGCAGGATAGACACTGCATCCGACCTTGCCGGTTTTTAAAACGTTCGATGAAAATCTGTTCATGTGCCACAACCGTGCCGCTCTCTAGCGCGCGGCTGGGCGATTAATGTTTAGTCAGCCTGCAACTGAATATCTGAAACTCTGTGTTGCATCGGGTCACCCAGTCGTGTGAGGCTACGACTTCAGTGTTGACCAAGGTCGAAGGTATGGGTGGTTCGCGAGGAGCGCATGAACGACGCAGTGTGTCGCAGACACCGCTATTGCGTGGCGTTCGGTCCCGTTACTTTGCCCCTTGCCCCTCCAGCCGTTGTGCACTCCCTTCCAAATTGGCCTTTTGGGCCCTGTTCCACTGCCGGCATGCCCGCCCGCCGGATACTCGTGTTTCGCATTAAGTCCTGACTGCCTGCTGCCTTGAAAAGGCGCAGTTGCCTCGGCGCGCCCGTGCGCCTGTCTGATACGAAATGATGAGCATGACCATGACTGCTACGACCCCGTTTGCCCCGCTGAATGAAGCCCTCGACTTTCTGGAACTGAACCCGGATATCGAGATGTTCGAGCTGTTTATCATCGACAACAACGGTGTGCCGCGCGGCAAGTTGCTGCACCGCGATGAGTTGCTGGCGGTGTATGAAAGCGGGCGTCCGCTGCCGAGCACGATTCTGGGCCTGAGCATTAACGGCGATGACGTCGAGAACACCGGGTTGGTGTGGGACGTGGGCGATATTGACTGCCGGGCCTACCCGATCAGCGGCAGTTTGCAGCGCATGCCGTGGCGCTTGATCCCCACCGCCGCCGTGCAAGTCAGCATGCACCCGACCCAGGGCATGCCAGCCACAGTGGCCGACCCGCGGCATTTGCTGGCCAAGGTTATTGATGGCCTCAAAGCTGACGGCTACTACCCGGTGATGGCGGCCGAGATGGAGTTTTACCTGCTTGATCAACAGCGCGACAGCAACGGGCGCCCGCAACCGGCCCGTGATGCCGACGGTCAGCGGCCACGTGCAACCCAGGTGTACGGGCTGCGTGAGCTGGAGCAAATCGAGCCGTTCCTCGCTGACTTGTACAGTGCCTGCAAACTGCAAGGGATACCGGCGCGCACGGCGATTTCTGAATATGCACCGGGGCAGGTCGAAATCACCCTTGAACACCGCGCCGATGCCTTGCAGGCCATGGACGAAGCCGTGCGCTACAAGCGCCTGGTCAAGGGCGTGGCGCACAAGCACGGCATGGTCGCGTGTTTTATGGCCAAGCCGTTTGATGACCTCGCTGGCACCGGTCTGCACATGCACGTGAGCCTGGCCGACAAGGACGGCAACAATCTGTTCGCCAGCGAGGCACCGGCCGGGACGCCGCTGCTCAAACACGCGGTGGGCGGCATGCTCAGTACCTTGCTCGACTCGTTGCTGATGTTTTGCCCGAATGCCAACTCGTATCGCCGTTTCCAGAGCAACAGCTACGCGCCGCTGGCCGCGACCTGGGGAGTCGACAACCGCACCGTGAGTTTGCGTGTCCCCGGCGGCCCGGCGTATTCGCGGCACATTGAGCACCGAATTTGTGGCGCAGACGCCAACCCGTACCTGGCCGCTGCGGCCATTTTGGCCGGTATTCATCGCGGGATCCGTGAGCAGCGTGATCCGGGTGCGCCGATTGAAGGCAATGGCTACGCCCAGGCCAGCGAATTGCTGCCAACCGACTGGCTGACTACCTTACGCGCCCTACAAGCATCGGAATGGGCCAAAGAGGCATTTGGCCCGGAGTTCCTGAAGGTGTATCTGGCCGTGAAAAACGGCGAGTACCGCCAGTTCATGGGCGAAGTGGGCGAGCAGGACTGGCGCTGGTATTTGCAGCAGGCGTAATCGCGAGGCAGTGCCCTTGTAGCCGCTGACGAGGTACGAGGCTGCGATGCGGGCCGCAGGACCGCCGCTTGGGGTCGCTTTGCAACCCATCGCAGCCTCGTACCTCGTCAGCGGCTACAGGATGTTTAATACGTGCATGTTTCACGCTGCTTTTCATACTTTCCTAACATTTTTTTCACTGGTTGGCCCTTAACCTTTGTGTTGAATATCCCTAAACACAAGAGTTCGCGGGCCATGTCATCGCAGCTACCTTCCACCATTGAGCTTGAGTTCGCCGAGCGTTACGACCGCGAACATGCGCAGGTCTGCCTGGCCGTGCGGCCATCAGGGCTCGTCCGGCGTCTGGCAGGGTGGCGTGAGCAACGACTGGTTCGCCGGGCACTTAAAGTGGCGGGGGAGCCGGGGCTGGTGTTCGATGTGGCCTGTGGCGTCGGGCGTTTTTGGCCGGTGCTGGCCGAGCACGACAACCGGGTCATTCTGGCAGCGGACGCTTCGCAAGGCATGCTCGACCATGCACAAACTCATCATCCTGCCAGCCTGCTAAAACGCATCACGCTGTTTAAAAGCTCGGTGTTTTCCATCGATTTGTCTGAAAACGCCGTGGACAGCATTTTTTGCATGCAGCTGTTTCATCACGTCAGTGACAGCGAGCATCGCCTGGCCATTTTGCGTGAACTCTCTCGGGTAAGCCGCGACACGTTGATTGTGTCGGTGTCGGTCGGGCGCACCACCCGCCAGCGTGACAGCCAGCGGGTGGTCATCGGCAAGCATGAGCTTGAAACGCAGTTCGCCCTGGCGGGCTTCAGCATCCTCAAACATTACGATGTGCTGCCCGGCTTTGCGCAGGGCAGCATTTATGTGTTGCGCAAAGGCGCTTAATTCAGCGCCTTGAAAATAGCGTAGGCCAGCTCTACGCGGGCACTGTTGGGGTAGTTTTTGTTGGCCAGTATCACCACGGCCTGCTGTTTGTCGGGCAGTACCGCGATGTAACCGCCAAAGCCCGAGGTGGAGCCGGTTTTGTTAAGCCATACGGCTTTTTGTGGCGCCAGCGGCGGGTTCAATGCCACGGCCTTGTTGGTCTCATAGGCCATGGTGTTTGAGTTGCCTTCCAGCAGGTCTGCTTGCGTGACCGGGTAAGGGTATTGCTCCCAAATCAGGTCCTGGGTCATGGGGCCGATCTGGAAGTAGCCGGTGTGGGTGTTCTGCACCGCACGTTCGATCACCGATGCGGGCTTGCCCGTGTTCAGGTTCAGTTGCGCGAAATGAATCAGGTCGCGAGCGCTGGTCCGCACGCCGTAGGCTTCGTCGGCCAGCACGTCCGGGGCGAGCCTGCGCGGCTGGTTCTGCTTGTCATACCCTTGGGCATACAGCGGCATTTTGTCCTGCGGCACGCTCAGATAGGTGCTGCTCAGGCCCAAAGCGGGGTAGAGCATGTTTTGCATGGCCGACTTGAACGGCACCTGCAAGCTCTTGGCGGCGATCACGCCGAGCATGCCAATGCTGGGGTTGGCGTACGTTCGGTGGGTACCGGCTTGATAGGTCGGCTGCCAGTTTTTGAGGTAATCCAGCAGTTGCTCATCGTTTTTTACGTTGTCTGGCACTTGTAAGGGAAAACCCCCGGCCGTGTGCGTTGCCAGATGCAACAGCGGCACTTTGCCGAACGCACTGCCTTGCAACTGCGGCAGGTAATGGCTGACCGGCTCGGCGAAAGACAGCTTGCCTTCGACTTGCGCGTAGGACGCCAGGGTGGCGGTAAACAGTTTGCTGATCGAACCGACTTCAAACAGCGTGTCGGGGGTTGTTCTGGCATCGGTTTCTTTGGAGGCCAGGCCGAAACTGTAGAACTGCTGTTTGCCCTTGTCGCTGATGGCAATGACCAGGCCAGGCACTTCGTACCGCTGCATCAGCGCTTTCGCGGCTTTTTGCACGCTGTCTTCAATGTCGGGGGCAAAGGGTTCGGCATGGGCAATGCTGGCAAGGGTGCTCAGCGCAAGGGCGCAGGCTGCAGTGGAGAGTGTTCGGGTAATGCGCATACAGGGCAGTCTCGATTTTATTAGTGGGTATAGCGCCTGGCACAACGCCAGATTCACTCATTACCTTGTCACGTCATATTTCGTAACGACGCCATCGGGGTAAATCAAGCGCGATATTTTAGAGGCTGAAACGCGTCAAGTCATGGGCGGAGATAAAGTTACTGACAAAAAATAACGAAGTATTGAAGGTCATAGCCTTTTAATGCGTAGGTTTTTTCGTCGCCAAGATTGCGAGTCGATGCTCGGAATACCCTGGTAGCGATATATACTGCGCGCCATTCTTCAAGGGAGAGCCGTGTGGCCATCGATATTCACTGGATTCGCGACAACGATAGCCTCGGCCAACATTGTGCCGAATGGCAACACTTGCCATTCATAGCCCTCGACACCGAATTTATGCGGGTCGACACCTTTTACCCGATTGCCGGGCTGATTCAAATTGGCGACGGCGAACGGGCTTTTCTGATTGACCCCTTGACCATCGACAACTGGCAGCCGCTGGCTGCACTGCTGGAAAACCCGGCGGTGGTTAAAGTGCTGCATGCGTGCAGTGAAGACCTGGAAGTGCTGTTGCGCCTGACGGGCAGCTTGCCTGCGCCGTTGTTCGACACCCAACTGGCAGCGGCCTATCTGAACCTGGGCTTCTCGATGGGTTATTCGAGGCTGGTCAAAGAGGTGCTCGACCTCGACCTGCCTAAAGGCGAAACCCGTTCTGACTGGTTGCAACGCCCGTTGTCGGAAACGCAGATCAGCTACGCCGCTGAAGATGCCCAGCATCTGGCTGAGGTGTATGTGCAGTTGCGTCCGCGCCTGTCGGATGACAAGTACAACTGGGTGCTGGAGGACGGCGCCGAACTGGTGGCCAACCTGCGCCGTGAGGTCGACCCTTACGAGGTGTACCGAGAGGCCAAACTGGCCTGGAAACTCTCGCGTCAGCAACTCGCGGTGTTGCGCGAAGTGTGCGCCTGGCGTGAGCTGCAAGCCCGTGCCCGGGACCTGCCACGCAACCGTGTGGTGCGTGAGCATGCGCTGTGGCCATTGGCCAAAACCCAGCCAGATAACCTAGTGACCCTGGCGCGCATTGAAGACATGCACCCGCGCACGGTGCGTCAGGATGGCGAGTTCCTGCTGGATCTGATCAAGCGGGCAAGCAGCCTGGGCCCGGACCAATGGCCCCCGGCCGTGCCTGAGCCGTTGCCGGTCGAGGCTGCTGCGCTGGTCAAGCGCCTGCGTGCCATCGGTCAGGCCGAGGCTGAGCGTCTGAACATTGCGCCTGAGCTGATGCTGCGCAAGAAAACCCTCGAAGCCCTGCTCAAAAGCGGCTACCCCGAGGGGCCTTATCAATTGCCCGATTCACTGCGCGGTTGGCGCCGTGAGTTGATGGGCCAGGCGCTGCTTGATTGCCTGGCCGACGCTGGAGAACCGTCTTGAAACATATTTGCTCGATCTACCGCAGCCCAAAACGCAACGGCATGTACCTGTACGTGTTAAAAGCCGAAGCACTGGAGCGTGTGCCAGAAACCCTGTTGAGTGGTTTTGGCAAACCGCAGCACGCCTTCGACCTGGTGCTGACCCCGGCGCGCACACTGGCCCGTGAAGACATCGGCAAAGTCCTGGAAAATCTGGTCAATCAGGGCTACCACCTGCAAATGCCGCCGGCCGAAGACGAATACATCGAGCACTTGCCTGAAGAGCTGTTGCGTCGTAACGACCCTGTGTAAAGGCACTGGTGCAGAACAGACTCACTTTGATTGCCGGTGGCTGAACGCAATGGAGCAAACCCGGGCGCGGCGGCTGGCAATGGTTTTAATAAGGTTAGAAGCATGCGTGTCCTGATTGCCGAGCAAGATTACTCGCTGTACGCCCAACTCTTGCAACAAGCGGCCCCTGAACTGCAAGTGCACACCAGCGGCGACTCGGCGCAACTGGCGCAGTTGGCTGCCGACTGCCCGGTGTGGCTGGGCCAGCCAGACCTGATGGCCACCCTGTTGCGCCAAGGGCATACGCCGCAATGGCTGCAATCGACATGGGCGGGGATCACCCCATTACTCGCTGAAGGGTTGGGGCGCGATTACCGGCTGAGCCGTGCGGTCGGTATTTTTGGTCAGGTCATGGCCGAATACGTACTGACCTACATGCTCGGTCACGAACGTGAAGTGATGGCGCGGCTGGTCAGCCAGGTCGAGCGCAAATGGGACAATCGCACGGGCCAGAGCCTGGTCGGGCGCAAGGTCTTGATCGTCGGGGCAGGTGACATCGGCCAGACCGTGGCGCAGTTCCTGCAACCATTCGGCGTTGAGTTGTACGCCATTGCCAGCAGCGCGCGGGAACAGGCGCCGTTCACCGAGGTTGCGACCTTGAATGATCTGCCGCGTTTGGTCACGCAGATGGACTACGTGATCAACCTGTTGCCCAACACCCCTGAAACCCACGACCTGTACGATGCCGAGCTATTTGCTCTGTTCAACCCCAACGCCGTCTTCATTAATGCCGGGCGGGGTGTGGCGGTGGTGGATGCAGACTTGGTTGAAGCACTGCGTCTGGGGCACCTGGCCGGCGCCATCATTGACGTCTGCCGCCAAGAACCATTACCGGCCAAACACCCGTTCTGGACTGCCTGGGGTCTGCTGCTGACCGGCCACAGCTCGGCACCCACCTCACCGCCGATGATGGTGCAACTGTTCATCGACAACCTGCGCGCGTACCAAGCGGGCGAGCCGCTGCGTGGAGAAGTGGACTTCGCACGCGGGTACTAAAGGCTCCATTCACTGAAAACTCACCCCCACTGTAGGAGCGAGCTTGCTCGCGATCTTTTGATCTTGAAAGATCGCGAGCAAGCTCGCTCCTACAGGGTATTGGTTCGACTTAAGAGCTTGGGCGTAGTAGGCCGTTGCGCAGCCAGAGGTGTAGTGCCCTCAACCCGCCCCCCCTTACAGGCTGAAATCACCCTCAGCCACCAGCTTGCTCAAAGGCTCGCGCTGGCTTGGGACTTCCTTGGCTTGCAGGTAGTCCACCAGGCTCGCTTTGTCGCCCAGTTTGCCAATGGCAACCATGGCCTGAACCGCGTAACCCTCAGGGATCTTCAGCTCGGTGCGAGCCCGTTCAAAATCCAGACCGCTCATGCCATGGGTGTGCCAACCGCTCAAGTGCGCTTGCAAGGCCAGTTGGCCCCACGCGGCGCCTGTATCAAAGGCGTGGGTGGGTGCAGGTTTTTCTTCTGTGCTGCCCGGTGCGGCGAAGGTGGTTTTCGACACGATCACCACCAATGCCGCGGCGTGCTTGGCCCAACCTTGGTTGAACTCAACCAGCAGGCTCAAGTAACGCTCAAACTCAGGGGTGCCGCGCAGGGCGAACAAAAAGCGCCAAGGCTGTGCATTGTACGCCGACGGGGCCCAGCGGGCCGCTTCGAAAAAGCTCAGCAGGGTTGGCTTGTCCAGGGTTGCGTCGGTAAAGGCGCGCGGTGACCAGCGCTGGGTGAATTGCTCGTGAATCGGGTGTTCGGCAACGCGGTTGGAGGTTGGCATTCGAGTTTCCTGAGTGGATTTGACCAGCCGCAAAACTACTGTCATGTCTGCCAGCTGACAAGTCCTGTTACGCCGTCAGTCACAAGCGCTTGGCCCACGGCAGCTTGGGCACTAGACTGGCGGCCTTTTCCACTCCCTGATGTTGATGTTTGAGCCATGGCCGCAATCGTAAAACCCTTCTGGATCCGCAAAACCCTCGATCAACTCGATCAAGAGGAGTGGGAGTCGTTGTGCGACGGCTGTGGCCTGTGCTGCCTGCAAAAACTCGAGGATGAAGAGGACAACAGCGTCTACTACACCCGTAT
Source organism: Pseudomonas sp. HY2-MNA-CIBAN-0224 (assembly GCF_040310285.1). NCBI lineage: Bacteria > Pseudomonadati > Pseudomonadota > Gammaproteobacteria > Pseudomonadales > Pseudomonadaceae > Pseudomonas > Pseudomonas sp. HY2-MNA-CIBAN-0224. The sequence continues at coordinate 25,952 of NZ_JBEOPQ010000046.1, forward strand.
CGCCTGCAAATTGCTCGACATGAAAACCTGCCAGTGCAGCGACTATGCCAACCGCCGTGACAGCGTGCCTGATTGCATCCAGTTGTCACCCGGCAAGGCTGAAGAGTTCAAGTGGCTGCCGCCCACCTGCGGTTACCGGCTGGTCAGCGAGCGCAAGGACTTGCCGCTCTGGCACCACCTGGTCTGCGGGGACCCTGAGGCCGTGCACCATGAGCGCATTTCGCAATCCGGGCACATGCTGGCCGAGGGCAGCGTGCCGGAAGACGACTGGGAAGATCATCTGATTTTCCGCGCCGGTTAAGTGCCGGAGCGGTGCAAAGGAGTGTGTATGCCGCTGTGTTTTAAATGGCCTTTGGGCGTGTTGCTGATCATCGCCAGCGGCCCGCTGTGGGCGGGCAAAAAAGTCGACCTGGATTACCACGTGCAACTGATGCCGCAGAGCAATCAGGCGCAGGTGCGCGTGACCCTGGCTGATGGCTCTGCGGTGCGTAGCCTGGACTTCGACCTGGGGGTGCCCGACAGTTACAGCGATTTCAAGGCGGACGGGCAATGGCAATTGACCCCGGACCCCGAGCACAGCCGTGGCCTGTGGCATCCGGGGCCGGGCAAGGCCAGCCTCACTTACCGCGTGCGGTTGAATCACCCGCTCAAAAATGGCAGCTACGACACCCTCATGACCCCGACGTGGGCTTTGTTTCGCGGTGAACAGTTGGTCCCGCCTGCAAGCCTCGATCAACAAGACGGCACCGAGTTGGTCTCGCGGCTTGAGTTTGAGTTGCCTAAGGGCTGGAAAAGTGTTGAAACCGCGTGGCCGCGTATCGGTAAGAACCGCTTTCGTATTGACGATGCTTCCCGGGTGTTTGATCGGCCTACAGGCTGGATGCTCGCTGGCACGCTAGGCACCCGGCGTACCACCCTGGGTGAAACCGAAGTGACCGTATCGGCGCCAAAAGGGCAGGGCATGCACCGCATGGATGTCATCACCTTGCTGACGTTTGTGTGGCCGCAAGTGCAAGCCGTGTTCCCGCGTAACCCCCCTAAACTGTTGATCGTGGGGGCGGCCAGCCCGATGTGGAGAGGCAGTACGGCAGACCACAATTCAATTTATCTCTCCAGCGTCTTGCCGCTGGTCAGCGAAAGCGGCAGCAGCCCGTTGCTGCGAGAAGTGGTGCAAGTGTTTGCCGGCATTAATGCCGAGCCAAGCCATGAGTGGATCGTTGACGGTCTCAGTGAGTACTACGCCATTGAACTGCTGCGCCGTGCGGGCGGCATGAGCGATGAGCGTTACCAGACCCTGCAGCATCGGCTCAATGCGGCCGGTAAAGGCGTTACTCATTTGCGCGCAGCGACCGTTAACCAGGCGATGCAGGCACGTGCGGTGACTGTGTTGCAGGCGCTGGACCGCGAAATACGTTTGCAAACCCACAACAAGCGCTCGCTGGATGACGTGAGCAGGGCGCTGATGCGCATGGACAAGGTCAACACTGCGTCGTTTATCCAGCTCAGCGAAAGTGTGCTGGGTGGGAACTCCAGTGTGCTGGACAGTCCTTTGCTGCGCTAAGGTGAGCATCGTACTGATATTGATTTACATGTTTGGGCACACAACCTAGTCATACCGTCAGGAGTCCCATGCAACCACATGTTTGACACTTCAGTTTCATTTACTGGAGTGTCAAACGATGACGGTTTCAATCATCAGCTTTAACTACGATCCCCTTGATCGCTGCACAATGTGCGCGCGTTCGGGTGAGCCTGTCAGGTTGCGTTTCTATCAGAGAGATCAGTGGGTAACGGCCATTCAGGGCAACGTGGTCTCTTCGCTGTTGCGTAATAATCATCAAGCGCTTGCACAGCTTGACCCTACAGGGACCAGCTTACTGACAACCGACTTGTCCGGTTCTGCCATAAGCCTTGTCAAGCCACGGCATCCGGTTAGTAACGTTGTCTATAGCCCATATGGTTATTCCCGGTCTCTCGACAGTGCAGGGGCGTTGGTGGGGTTTAACGGCGAATTGCCTGAGGCCTTGACCGGTCATTATTTATTGGGCAATGGTCATCGGGCATATAACCCGGTACTGATGCGATTTAACAGCCCTGACTCGCTGAGCCCCTTTGCGAAAGGCGGTATTAATGCCTACGCGTATTGTTCGGGTGATCCGGTCAATTGGCGGGATCCAACGGGGCATATTCGTTTGCCTGCAAAACTGTTGAGTGTTCTTGGAGTGACGGCCTCAAGTGCGGCTAGTGACAATATTGGCTCATGGAAACAAGCTTTCGACCTTGTCAGAAAGTCATTGACACGCAGTGACGCTGTTCCAGAGTCAATTGCATATAGCAGGAATCTCCTGAGTAATGGGCTTGACGAAGTCCCAAAAAATGAACCCTTTATCAAGCGGCTATTCGAAACCAATGAGAACCTTATTTCACACGCAGATCAAAGTCTGAGTGTTCCTCACGCCCGTGCTTATCTGGGCGATGCACACTTAGTAGCTGATGGAAATATTTCTAACGCCGGTGCACATTCACGTTCAGCCGGGCGTTGGTTTTCGGAAACGACGGGGGCTGAACGTATTGTGGGCACTTTCATGAATTTAGGTGGAGCTTTAATCGCGGGGGGCTTTGATCATCGATTACACATAACAGGTCGTTCGATTCGAAAGGCAGTGGTTAGCATTCGGGTATGAGTATTTGAAGTGTGTATGTTACAAGTAGTTAAGGGCTATATAAGGTGGTTTAAAAGCAGGCGATGTATCCCTCCGGCTAAAATTTACTGGGCGTTTTGAAAAGGTGTGTTCATTACGTTATCAGGTTTTGGTGGGAGCAAAGTACTCAATTTTTCACCTCTGCAGTTTAAAACGTTTTGACTGGATTTTTGAAAAACCTAGTACTTCTGCTAGTGTTCGGGGGGCGGTAAATAGCGTACAAGTGTCCTTGGTGATGCTTGAATAGTGCCTTGGCTGGGGGTTGATACTCTCTATTTGTGTCCATAAGAGATTGCGCTATGTATTGTTTTAGTTTGTACGATGTCAATATGGAGTGTCTGAACGTGTGCGACATCCTTTAATGGGAGTCGCTGTGTTTTAAGGGGCGAGTATGAGCAAAAGGCCATTGGGTGAGTTGTTAAAGTCCATGCAAGGAAAATCCTGCACGGTAGGTTGGGATGCCGTGGTGATGTACGATCAACGCAAAACTAACGAACTCCTTTATCAGTTATATGTTGAGCGGTACAGCACGGGTGAAGGTATTATTGAACCTGCATCGATGGAGATGGTCTGGGGAGATGGAAGTTATATTGAGCATCTTTTTGGTCTGAAATTAGGTGCCCCTAAACTATCCTTTGAAATATCCAGCCTTGAGCAGCCACCGCGCACACGTCTGACCCTGGATATGATCGGCGGTATGATAGTTAGCACTAACACACTCCCGGGTGGGGGTAGATATGTCTCGCGAATAAAACAGGTTTTACCGGTGGGAGGGCCGCAAATATGGATGGATCAACCGCTGACCAAAGGGTCGGTAGGTGCGGGTGGTGAAGTATTGATTGATATAGGTAAAGCCGACAACTTCAAAGCGAACTTTGTTGTCGGCAGCAGTTCTCAAGATGACGTCGGTAGGCTGTTTAAAGAATATTTTAAAGCGCTGGATGCAGAACAAAAGCGCTTTTCGCTGGGAACATTAAACTGTTTACCGAATGGTGTGTTGACACCTCAAAATTTTGAGATAAAAACGAGAGCGTCTGCGCCTTCTGCATTGATGCAGACCCCAGAATATGGTGATGGGGCGATCATGTTGTTTGTTACTTTGGCCGGTGGAAAGGATGGCGTTGCATTCCCAAATGAAACAAGCGACTACCTGATTCCAACGGATCAAAATGGAGATCTATATACCGCTACTGTCTTGCTGTCGAGCAGGGTATTCATGGAAAAAGTGATAAAGCCCGTATTGGAAGCGGCGATAGGGAATGGGCTTGTGTTGTCGCGCCAGGGTTTTGATGCTGGTATCAGCAGTGGTTTGATGGCGACTGCAGGTGGAGGTGTAACCGGTATTAATGCTCCCTTTTCATACTGGGGGCAAGACAGTATAGGGGGGAACCCTGTACTAAGAATTGCTTATGCGAATATTGAAACACTTGCTTATAAATTTCAGGGTGATAGTTCTCATAATTTACGTGTAAGCACCGGGGCTGAAGGTTTGGATGTGCGTGTCACGTGGGGGGCTGCTGGTGTAGATGAGTACGTGATAAATAACAGTTGGCGGGTGGGGTATCAATATGGCTTTAATATCGAATTGGTGTGTGATCTATTACTTAATACGCTGACGGGTATTGTTAGTTTTGGTGATGCAAGAGTTTTAAAAGAAAGCAGCGAGATAAATTTTCTAAATGATGGTGGGGATTATTGGAATGCGGACGGTAAGGCCGCTAATAAAGCGGCAATTGAAGGGTGTATCAGAGGTGTTCTTAAGAGCGTCATCAAAAAATTTGACATTCCGTCAGTGGATACTTATCTCATTCGAAACCTGTTGTTCTCAGGTCAAAATGCTTTGCAACTGACTCAGGCATTTGTCCCAGGGGATCTTGCCCTGTTTGGTCACATTGATCCTCTTCTGACGTCTGTCTCCATCTCCCCTTTGAGGCACACGATTGAAGCAGGCGGCCACATACAATTTAAGGTGTCTCAAGTATTAAGCAACCCTGGCTGGTCGGTACGAGACGTCGACGCAAAAGCTGAGCAGGTCGGCACAATCAGTTCAACTGGCTACTATACGGCGCCGACACAAGCGCACCTGGCCAGCGGGGTCCTGACAGTAATGATCACCGTGACAGGCGTCTTGCGGGGACAAATAGTGAAAAGCTCTGCATTGATATCGGTCATGCGCAGCCTTATTCAGGTTAGCGATTTATTTTTAACGTGTGATCTCAGTAAAACCAAGGAACTGTCAGCCATCGCACTGGATAATGCACCGCTGACGTTTACTTTAATGACTCCCGAGTGGGGGTCTACATTGACCGAGGTATCAGGTCAAGTCAATCAACGGCTGTATACCGCCGGTGGCATAGTTAGTTCGGATGTATCTTACCCGGTGGATGTCATTGAGGTGAAAAATGGCAATGCAACGGCGTATATTCATGTGCTTATTCAGCATAATCCTTTAACTGCGCCAGTAGGAATAGAGGAGTTGAGTGAGTCGGAGCAGAGGAGTTTGAAATTTAACCTATTAAGCAGTAAGGGACCTTTAACACCTGCCCGTTGGACTTTATTGGCCGGCGAAGGCAGCCTTGATAAGGACAGTGGTGTTTATACTGAGCCGGACACGGTCGCTCCAGGCAGCTTTGCTGTCATAGCCGGAGTTTTTGGAACTGATGATGTGTCGGTGCATGGTTTTATGGCGGTGCCATTACCGTTGTCTCAGTATGTCGATATTATTAATTCTATGAATAATGCAGTTCAGCTGTCACACCTTGATATCAACAGATAGTGTTCTGTTGCTGTGCACCCAGTGAGTGTCATCGGTATCTCTGTGTAACCGGAAAATCTTCAGAGGGTATACACAATGAATGTGTCAATAGCCAATAGCAAGGCCGTGGAAAACCTGACTTCAGGTGACGTAGAACACTGGATGACAACGTATCATTCTGTGTTGGCTACGTTAAAATTACATGAGCTGAAAATCCCTTCAACTATGCATTCCGGTACGTTTGAATTCGATGCCCAAGCGTACACACGTAGTACTCCTGATTCATCTGGAGCGCTTTGGGATATCCAGATTGAGGCCGGTGTCAGGGCTCTGGATTTACGTATTTGCCAAATCGGGTCCGGGCAGTGGGTATTTCACTACAACAACCAACCTTCCGCTAATACAGTGCAGAGCTTGATAGATTGGTGTAATGCCTATTACAGCGCGTCTGATTCAACTGCTATCAATGAAATCCTTGTTTTGAATATTCGTGATTGTTATTCGCTCAGCGGAGCATTCGATTATGTACAGCTAAAAAATCTCTTCGTCAATGGCTTGCAGTCAACGGGATTGATCCCCCGCAAGGCGGCTCTTTTAACGCTGGGTAAAATTCACCATGATTATTGGGGGAAAAACATTATTCTCAGTTGGGATGAATGTGCGGAGGATGATTTGATATGGCCTTGTCGCTGGCAAGGCTGGATCAATACAACTGTGCCTGCAGGTGTCAATCAGAAAACTACAATGCAGGTCTATGTGATTCATAATGCGGACACAGAGTGTTCTTCAACACTCTGTGTGGCTAATGCCAGTCCTCCTGCTATGAGAAATGGTCAGCCGGGCGGCATCTCGGAGCTTGATCATGGTTTGATTGAGAGGTGTATAAATTACAATGTTGATGCTGCGCCGTTTTATGCGCCTGAACTTGAGCAGAGTGGGTATAACTATATTTCGGAAAAAGTCTATTTAATCATTAAGTCAAATGAGAGAGTGATGCAATATCAGATCGATTTGCTTGGAAGGGGTTTTACGGCGTATCCGCACACATTATCTAATGGTTGCCATAATATTGAAATCCCCGCCGCGAGGAATCAGATGTTCAATTTGGCTGTTCGTGCGTTGGATGCTAAAGGGAAAATTACAGGGTCTAAAGTGATAAGCGTTAATACAAATGCTCCCGCTCCTGTTATTGCGCTTGGTGCCGCAAGTGGTTCTGGAAAGCCTAAAATAAAGAGTATACCTATTTATGGTAGTGGTTTAGATAGGATCGCTTTCATCATGTTGGATGTAAATAGCGCTTACGACTTCGATCAAGTGGAGATAACAGTTTTTCGCTTGCAGAAGGAAGGTATAGATAACAATCCTGCGGTATATCAACAAACAGCTTCTAAGTACGCGGCGGGTGCTTCGTTTCATCCCTTGATTAAAGGCGAGGCGTATGTAGCAGTCGTGCAGGGGGCCGACTTTGGAGGCTATAGGTACGGAACCGTTTGGGAACGATTTGGCTCTTGGTCCTGAGTAAAGGCTTAATAGAAAATACAGGCTGAAATGGTGGTCGCCGCCAGCCTGGAGTCGGTTTGTCTGGGCAACCGCTCTAACGGGACCACGTTACAACTTGCGGAGCAAAAGGTTTCCTGCGTAGAGATAATTGCTACGGGTCATTGATTTTTTTACGCCTTCTTTACGCCCCCGCACCCCTCTCGATCTCGATCCTTTACGCCCACATTGCACACACTCTTCCTACACGCGGCACGTGCCGCTTTGGGAGAGTTGTCATGGGCGTTCTGGATGGGGTGTCCCTGCTGCTGGCAGTGGGGCTGTTCGTTTATCTGTTGGTTGCGCTGTTGCGCGCAGATCAGAACTAGGAGCGGATATGCACAGTTATGACTATGCGCTGATTCTGGCCTTCTTCGTTCTGGTATTACTGCCAGCACCGTGGCTGGGGCGCTTTTATTACAAAGTGATGGAAGGTCAGCGTACCTGGATGACCCCGGTACTGGGGCCCGTCGAAAACGTGTGCTATCGCATTGCCGGGGTAGACCCGAACAGCGAGCAAAGCTGGGTCAAGTACATGCTGGCGCTGCTGGCCTTTAACCTTGCGGGCTTTGTCATCCTGTTCGCGATTCTGCTGTTTCAGCAGTACCTGCCACTCAACCCGCAGCATTTGCCGGGGCAAGAGTGGACGCTGGCGTTCAACACGGCGGTGAGCTTTGTCACCAACACCAACTGGCAAAGTTACAGCGGCGAAGCGTCGCTCAGTTACCTCAGCCAGATGGTCGGCCTGACCGTGCAGAACTTTGTCAGTGCGGCCACCGGTCTTGCGGTCCTGGTTGCGCTGTGTCGCGGTATCAGCCGCCGCTCAACCAAAACGCTGGGTAACTTCTGGGCGGACATGACCCGCGCCACGCTGTACGGCCTGTTGCCGTTGTGCCTGGTGTTGGCAGTGTTTCTGGTGTGGCAGGGCGTGCCGCAAACCTTTGCTCACTATGTCAACGCTGTGACGATGCAAGGTGTCGACCAGGTGATCCCGCTGGGCCCGGCTGCCAGCCAGATTGCGATCAAGCAACTGGGCACCAATGGCGGTGGTTTCTTCGGTGCCAACTCGGCGCACCCGTTCGAGAACCCGACAGCCTGGAGCAACCTGTTTGAACTGGCGTCGATCATCCTGATCCCGGTGGCGCTGGTGTTCACCTTTGGCCATTACGTCAAAGACTTGCGCCAAAGCCGGGCCATCATGGCCTGCATGCTGGCGTTGTTCCTGATCGGTGGTGGCACCGCGCTGTATGCCGAGTACCAGCCCAACCCGACGCTGAACAGCCCGCTGGTTGAGCACACTGCGCCGCTGGAAGGCAAGGAAGTCCGCTTCGGCACCACCGCCACAGTGCTGTGGGCCGAGACCACTACCGCCGCTTCCAACGGTTCGGTGAACGCCATGCACGACAGCCTTAACCCTATGAGCGGGATGGTGGCGATGGTCAACATGATGGTTGGCGAAGTGATCTTCGGCGGTGTCGGTGCCGGGCTTTACGGCATGTTGCTCAACGTGCTGATCGCGGTGTTCCTTGCTGGCTTGATGATCGGCCGCACCCCGGAGTACCTCGGTAAAAAACTGCAGGCCAAAGAAGTGCAATTGCTGGTGGTGACCCTGCTGGTGATGCCGGTGGGTGTGCTGGTGCTGGCCGCCATTGCGGCGGTATTGCCCAGCGCAGTGGCGGCGGTGAGTAACCCCGGCCCACACGGTTTCAGCCAGATCTTGTACGCCTTCACCTCGGCCAGTGCCAACAACGGCTCGGCGTTTGGCGGGCTCAGTGGCAACACGCCGTTTTACAACCTGATGCTGAGCCTGGGCATGTTGCTCGGACGCTTCGGTTACATCCTCCCGGTACTGGCCCTGGCGGGCAGCCTGGCTATGAAGAAAACCGCACCGGTTGGCCAAAACACCTTTCCGACCCACGGCCCGCTGTTTGTGGCACTGCTGACCGTGACCATTTTGCTGGTAGGCGGCCTGACCTTCTTGCCGACGCTGGCACTGGGTCCCATCGCTGAACAACTGACTATGGGCTTCTAAGGAGACGATCATGACTATGCCTGCTCCTGTTTCAAAATTGACGCCTACGCCTGAAACCCAGGCGCCGCAAACCCCTAAAACGGCGTTTGCCGACCTCTGGCGCCCGGCGTTGCTGCAAGCCTTCGTCAAGCTCGACCCGCGCCAGTTGAAACGCTCGCCGGTGATGCTGGTGGTTGAGCTGACCGCCATTTTCACCTCAGTGTTGTGCTTTATGCCGGAGGCGTCGGTGCCCACTGCGGTGGCCGTGCAAATCGCCATCTGGCTGTGGTTCACCGTGTTGTTCGCCAACTTTGCCGAAGCCTTGGCCGAAGGTCGCGGTAAAGCCCGCGCCGACAGCCTCAAGGCCGGCAGTGAGGGCTTGAGTGCTCGCCGCCGGACCACCACGGGCAGCTTTGAAATCGTGCCGGCCACCCGTCTGCGCAAAGGCGATGTGGTGCGCGTTGAGGCCGGGGAGATGATCCCCGGTGACGGCGAGGTGATCGAAGGGATTGCCGCCGTCAATGAGGCCGCGATTACCGGCGAGTCTGCGCCGGTGATCCGTGAGTCGGGCGGGGATCGCTCGGCGGTCACCGGCAACACTCGGTTGGTGTCGGACTGGCTGCTGGTGCGCATCAGCACCAACCCCGGCGAGTCGACCCTGGACCGCATGATTGCCCTGGTCGAAGGCGCCAAGCGACAGAAAACCCCGAACGAAATCGCCCTGGATATTCTGCTGATCGGTCTGACCCTGATCTTCCTGATCGTGGTGGTGACCCTGCAACCGTTTGCCTTCTATGCCGGTGGCAGCCTGCCGCTGGTGTTTCTGGTGGCGCTGTTGGTCACGCTGATCCCGACCACCATTGGTGGCTTGCTGTCCGCCATCGGTATCGCCGGTATGGACCGTCTGGTGCGCCTTAACGTGATCGCCAAATCGGGCCGCGCGGTTGAAGCAGCGGGTGACGTGCATGTACTGATGCTCGACAAGACCGGCACCATCACCTTTGGTAACCGCCGTTGCGCCGCTCTGTATGCCTCACCCGGTGTGACCGCCAAAGAGCTGGCCGAAGGGGCGCTGCGTGCGTCGCTGGCGGACGACACAGCGGAAGGCAAGTCCATCGTCGAATTCATTCGCGGCTTGCACAGCTTCACTGAACCTGCGGCCGAGGAATTCACAGCGGTGCCGTTTACCGCCGAAACACGCTTGTCGGGCATCGACTACCACGGCCGGGTGTACCGCAAAGGCGCGGTGGACTCCGTGCTGGCCTTTGTCGGAATGAAACGTCACGAAGTGCTGCCTGCGTTGTCCCGTGAAATCGACAAAATCGCACAAAGTGGCGGCACCCCGTTGCTGGTCTGTGGCCAGGGCCGTTTGCTTGGCGCGATCCACCTCAAGGACGTGGTCAAACCCGGCATTCGCGAGCGCTTTGCCGAACTGCGCAAGCTGGGCATTCGGACCGTGATGGTGACCGGCGACAACCCGTTGACCGCCGCCGCAATCGCAGCCGAAGCCGGGGTGGATGATGTGTTGGCCGAGGCCACACCCGAGAAAAAACTGGCGCGCATTCGCCATGAGCAAAACGACGGCCGCCTGGTTGCGATGTGCGGCGACGGCGCCAACGACGCCCCGGCGCTGGCTCAGGCTGACGTGGGCATGGCGATGAACGACGGCACCCAGGCGGCGCGTGAAGCGGCCAACATGGTCGACCTCGACAGCGACCCGACCAAGCTGCTGGACGTGGTGCAGATCGGTAAGGAACTGTTGGTGACGCGAGGCGCGCTGACGACCTTTTCGATTGCCAACGACGTGGCGAAATACTTCGCGATCTTGCCGGCGCTGTTTGCCTCGATCTACCCGCAGTTGGGCGTGCTCAACATCATGCACCTGGCCAGCCCGCAGAGCGCGATTCTCTCGGCCATCGTGTTCAACGCCTTGATCATCGTGGTGTTGATCCCCTTGGCCCTGCGCGGGGTGCGGGTACAGGCGGCCAGCGCTGCACACCTGCTGCGTCGCAACTTGCTGATCTATGGCGTGGGCGGGCTGGTGGTGCCGTTTATCGGCATCAAGCTGATCGACATGCTGCTCACTGCGCTGCACTTGGTTTAAGCGTTTTCGGAGAGATTGATCATGGCAAATTTATTACGTCCGGCCTTGAGCCTGATGCTGTTGATGACTGTCATTACCGGCGTGGCTTACCCGCTGGTCGTGACCGGGATCGCCCAAGTGGCGTTCCCGCAGCAAGCCAACGGCAGCCTGGTGCGTGACAGCGCCGGGCAGGTCAAGGGCTCGGCATTGATTGCGCAAGACTTTACCGGTGATGACTGGTTCCACCCTCGGCCTTCGGCGGGGGCGTTTGCCACGGTGTCGAGCTCGGCGAGCAACCTGGCGCCGAGCAACCCGGCCCTGGCCACACGGGTCAAGGAGAGTGCAGCGCAGCTTGCCGTGCCGGATCAAGGCCCGGTGCCGATGGCCATGCTGACCACGTCGGGCAGCGGTCTGGACCCGCACTTGCCACCGGAGGCAATTCGCTATCAACTGGTACGGGTTGCAGCGGCTCGGCACTTGCCGGTACAAACGGTTGAACAGTTGCTTGAACAACACATCGAACAACCGTTGATAGGCCCGCCGGTGGTCAATGTGCTGTTGCTGAACCAGGCGTTGGCGCAGTTGCAGTAAATCTCCTGTAGGAGTGAGCTCGCCTCGCGATCTTTAAAACTCGCGAGACAAGCTCGCTCCTACAGTTTATGTATTCATCAGGACAAACCCATGAGCCATTCCGGTCGCGCCGATGCGTTGTTAGCTGACTTGCCACGCGCAGGCCGTGGCCGGCTCAAAGTGTTTCTGGGCGCGGCCCCCGGCGTTGGCAAGACGTACGCCATGCTGCAGGCCGCGCACACCCAATTGCGCCAAGGGGTCACGCTGTTGGCCGGGGTGGTCGAAACCCATGGCCGCGCTGAAACCGAAGTGTTGCTCAACGGCTTGCCTCAACTGGCCATGCTGCGCTCGGAGTATCGCGGCGTGCAGCTCGAAGAAATGGACCTCGATGGCCTGCTCGCGGCCAAGCCCAAGCTGGTGCTGGTCGATGAACTGGCCCACAGCAATGCACCCGGCAGCCGTCATGCCAAGCGCTGGCAGGACGTGCAGGAGTTGCTGGCAGCGGGTATCGACGTCTATACCACGGTCAACGTTCAACATCTCGAAAGCCTCAACGACCAGGTGCGCGGTATCACCGGGGTGCAAGTGCGTGAAACCGTGCCCGACTGGATCGTCCAGGAAGCCTATGAGCTGCTGTTGATCGACCTGCCACCCCGTGAGCTGCTGGAGCGTCTGCGTGAAGGCAAAGTCTATGTGCCTGAGCAGGCCCGTGCGGCCATCGATGCGTTTTTCTCCCAGACCAACCTCAACGCCCTGCGCGAGCTGGCGATGCAGACCGCCGCCGTGTACGTCGACGATGAGCTGGACAAAGGCTATCGGCAGCAAGGGCAATCGGCCCCGGCGCTGCGCGGGCGGCTGTTGGTGGGCGTGGACGGTGATGTGCATGCCGAGCGTTTGGTTCGCCATGCCAGCCGGGTCGCAGAGCGGCGGCATTTGCCCTGGAGCCTGGTGCATGTGGATAACGGCACCGTGCGTGACGAGCAATCGCGCCTGCGCTTGCAGAGTGCCCAGCAATTGGCCGAGCGCCTGGGCGGCGAAGTGGTGTTGCTGCGTGCGGGCGAGGTGGCCAAAACCTTGATCCAGCACGCCAGCGAGCGCCGGGCCAGCCTGCTGCTGGTGGGCCAGTCGCGGCTGACCTGGCGCCGCCGGATGTTTGGCGGCGGGCTGGCAGCGCGCTTGCTGCGCGATGCCCATGGCCTGGAAATTAACGTGCTCGACCACGAGCAATCGCCCGCGCCGGTGGTGACCCGTGGCAAGCACACGCTGGTGTGGTTTGACTATGGTCTGGCGCTGGTGGCCACGGTGCTTGCCAGCGCCTTGGCCTGGGGGGTTTCCAGTGTGTTGGCGTTGCCCAACATCTCGCTGGTGTTTCTTGCGGCGGTGTTGCTGGTGGCGGTGCGCAGCAGCCTTGGGCCAGCGCTGGCCTGTGCGGCGATGTCATTTCTGGCTTATGACTTTCTGTTTATCCCGCCCAATTTCTCGTTCAGCATCCAGCGCGAAGAAGACGTGCTCACGCTGTTGTTCTTTCTGTTGATGGCGGCTCTTACCGGTAACCTGGCCGCGCGCCAACGCCGACAACTGCAAGCCTTACGCGACACCCAGGAAGAGACCACGCAGTTGCTCGACTTGTCGCGCAAGCTTACCGCCGCCACGGACCGTCAGGCAGTCATCAATGCCGCCGCCCAGCATTTGAGTGGCTGGAAAGAGCTCAACATGTGCCTGCTCAAGCGCGATGACAAAGGCGACTGGACCATCGAAACCGGCGGCCCTTTGCATTTCAACGAAGCCGAGCGCGCCGCTGCGGACTGGGCCTGGGCACACCTTCAACCGGCAGGCAAAGGCACGGGCACGTTGCCCATGGGCAATTGGTGGTGGTGGCCGATCAGCGCTGAAGAAGGGCCGCTGGCCTTGCTCGGCGTCAGCCCCAAAGACGGGCAAACCCTCAGTGGCCAACGTCGGCGCCTGTTGATGGCCTTGAGTCAGCCGCTGGCCCAGGCGCTGGCCCGTGCGCGGTTGGCGCAAGACCTGGAAGCTGCGCGCCTGCATGGCGAAACCGAACAATTGCGCAGTGCTTTGCTGGCCTCGGTGTCCCATGACTTGCGCACCCCGCTGACCACCATGCGCGGCAGCATCGACACGCTGCTGGCGCTGGGGGAAGCGATCGCGCTGGAAGATCGACGTGAGTTGCTCGAAGGCACCCGCGATGAAGCTGAGCGACTGGATCGCTATATCCAGAACCTGCTGGACATGACCCGCTTGGGCCACGGCGCCTTGAAACTGGCCCGTGACTGGGTGTCACCCGCCGACATCGTGGGCAGTGCCTTGAACCGGCTGCGTGCCGTGCTGGCGCCGTTGCAGGTGCAAGTGGACGTGCCGCCGCAATTGCCGCTGTTGCATGTGCATGCGGCGTTGATCGAACAGGCTTTGGTCAATGTGCTGGAGAACGCTGCACGCTTTTCACCGCCCCATGGGCAACTGCGCCTGAGCGCCGGGGCGCATGAAGGGGAGTTGTGGTTTGCGGTGAGTGATCAAGGGCCGGGCATTCCCGAAGAAGACCGTGCCAAGATTTTTGACATGTTTTACACCGCTGCCCGTGGCGACCGAGGCGGGCAGGGCACCGGGCTTGGTCTGGCCATTTGCCTCGGCATGGTCGGCGCCCATGGCGGGCGCATTACTGTCGGTGAAGGCATCGACGGGCAGGGCACCTGTATCACCCTGTATTTGCCGCTGCGCGATCAACCGGCCATGGATCAGGAAGAGGCGGAGCGTGAAGACTGATACTCTTTGGCCCTACTTTTGTTGCGATGAATTGCCATGAGCCAGCCTGCGACGATTTTGGTCATTGATGACGAACCTCAGATCCGCAAGTTTTTGCGCATCAGCCTGGTGTCCCAGGGCTACACCGTGCTTGAGGCGGCGACCGGAGCCGAAGGCTTGAGCCAGGCGGCGTTGAACAAACCGGACGTCATGGTGCTCGACCTCGGCTTGCCGGACATGGACGGCCAGCAGGTGTTGTGCGAGTTTCGCGAGTGGTCGACGGCGCCGGTGCTGGTGTTGTCAGTGCGCGCCAGCGAAGCGCAAAAAGTCCAGGCGCTGGACGGTGGCGCCAATGACTACGTGACCAAGCCGTTTGGCATTCAGGAGTTTTTGGCGCGCATCCGCGCCTTGTTGCGTCAGGCACCCAGCGGAGAAACCCGGCAAGCGGCAGTTGAACTGGGCCCCTTGATCATTGATCTGGCGTTTCGCCGGGTGCTGCTCGACGGCGTAGAAGTGGGCCTGACCCGCAAGGAATACGCGGTGCTGGCGCAACTGGCGAGCCATCCGGGGCGGGTAATTACCCAGCAGCAATTGCTCAAGGACATCTGGGGCCCGAGCCATGTCGAGAACAGCCATTATCTGCGGATCGTGATCGGGCATTTACGGCAAAAACTGGCCGATGATCCGACCTCGCCGCGTTTTATCGCCACCGAGGCCGGTGTGGGCTACCGGCTGTTGAGCTGACGCCGCGTCAGGGTTGCGAGCGCTGGTCAGATTCATAGCGGTCCAGCGTGTCTTTGGCAATTTCCCGGCCTAAGGCGATCAGTTCGGCGGCCTTGTAAAACTCAAAGAAGCGGCACACCCGTTTTGGCACGTTGATCAAAATATCCGGCGGGTATCCGGCGATTTTGTACTGCGCCAAAGAGGTCTGCATCACCTCGAAGCTCTGGTTGATCAGATCCAGCAGCGACGCCGGGCCGACGTTGTCGATGATGACTGAACCCGTGGCGGACTTTGGCGCGCCTTGCGTGTTGGCCCCAAGGGTGGGCGCAGGCTTGGGGGTCGCTGAGTCGATCCAGGGATTAAAGGGCACTTCGGCTTCTGGTTCGGTGGCAGGCTTGAGCATCTCCTGTTCAAGGTCGAGCAGGTGCTCTGCCTGGCGGGTGCGAAACGGCATGTGCGAGCCCAGCGAATTCATCAGGTTGTTAAACCGGCCTTTAAAGGCCGCCGGGCGCGGGATCACCGGGAGCTGGTAATGGTTTTGCGTGGTGGAGTTGAGGTTGACGGCGACAATCAGGTCGCAGTGGCTGGACACCACCGGAACGATGGGTAGCGGGTTCAGCAAACCGCCATCGACCAGCATGCGATTGCCCTGCATCACCGGGGTAAACAGGCTGGGGATGGCTGCCGAGGCGCGCATGGCCTGGTGCAGGCAGCCTTCTTGAAACCAGATTTCCTGCTGATGGGTCAGGTCGGTAGCGACGGCGGTATAAGGGATGCGCAGGTCTTCAATATTGATCTCGCCGACAATGTTGCGAATTTGCCCGAAGACTCTCTCGCCACGAATGGCCCCGAGGCGGAAACTCACGTCCACCAGGCGCAGTACATCCAGATAATCCAGGCTTTGAATCCAGTCGCGGTACTGGTCAAGCTTGCCGGCGGCATAAATCCCGCCCACCACGGCGCCCATCGAACAGCCGGCAATGCAGGCAATCTCGTAACCCCGGCTTTCAAGCTCTTCAATGACCCCGATGTGGGCATAGCCCCGCGCGCCTCCGGAGCCCAATACCAGTGCAATACGTTTTTTCATGAGCCGGTCCTTTGCAAGACAAGTGCTTACAATGCCTTTTTGTGTGAGTCAGTGACAGCTCAAAGCGGTTTGGCGAGCTAGTCTTGCTCCACGACGTTTTGCGTTACGGCACTTTTAGGCCGGTTGCCCGTCTTAGCACTGAACAATTATTTGAGGATTTGCCCCATGAAAGCTTGGATCTGTGTGCCATTAATGGCGATTGCTTTGGTCGGTTGCGCGGGCAAGAAGGTTTACCGTGACAGTTGCGGCACGCAGCTAGACGCGGCCTGGCACGAACTGGACCTGGCCAAGGCCGAAGGCTTTGCCGGTACGGTCAGCTATTCCAAAGCCCTGTCTTTGCTGACGGCGGCGAAAACTCAGCAACAATTCGAGGCCTTTGAAGGCTGCACGACCAAGGCCGAGAAGGCGCGCTTCTATATCCAGGAGTCCCGCGCCGGGCGTTGAGGCGCCAACCTGACGAGGGAGAGTAGGGATGTCTGATTTGGTTAATCGGATCGTAGCTAACTGCTTGCGCCTGGAGGTCAAGTTGTTGGCCTGCCAGGCGCGTTTAGAGGCCCAAACCGATCCTGAAGCACTGCATGACCTGCGCACCACGGTCCGTCGTTTGCGCAGCCTGTTACGTCCGCTGCGGGGGTTGCCGGGCGTGGTCCAGCTTGAAATGTCGGCCTCGCAGGTCGGCGTTTTGACAACCCCGCTGCGTGACCTTGAAGTGTTGGCGGCGCACCTGGAGCAACAGGGCCACCCGACCCTGGCCAAGCGCCGGTTAACCCAATTGGCCGGCAGCTACCCGCGGGTGGCGGCCAGTACTGAGCTGTCGCAATTGCTGATGATCCTCGAGGCGTTCCCACGCTTTTTGCGCGCCAGCGAGCGCGAGTGCTTGTTGCGCGGGTTGCGCCAACGCATTGAGGCGATTTTGGCCAAGCAATGGCAGGCGCTGCACAAAGCCCTGAAAGACCCGGCCCACGACCGGCATAAGGTCCGATTGTTGATCAAGCGTGTGCGTTATGGCGCCGAGGCCTATCCCGAGCTGGACCGCGTGCCCAAGGCCGTGATGAAACACCTGAAAGACGCGCAAAAGGCCTTGGGTGAATGGCATGACGCCTGGCAGTGGCTCGCTCAGGCTGAGCAACAGCCTGACTTGCAGCCGTGCGTTGAGCAATGGCGCGCCACCTTGGCCCGAGGCGAGAAACGCGCCGACCGGGTGTTGGCCAAATTGCGCTAAGCACCTCTGTAGGAGCGAGCTTGCCTCGCGATCTTTTGATCTTTAAAAGATCGCAGCCTTCGTGCCTCGGCAGCTCCTACGGATTTGTGTTTTTCACTGCTTCATTTGGCGCATATAGGCGCTGTGCCGAGGCGGGCGGGTCAGTAGTATCACGGCCTATTGTTCAGCGTTGAGGTGTGTATGCAGTTTTCTGAATTGGTCGACGCTGTACGTAAAAACCCCCTGGATGTGACCATCACTGAAGATTGGGGGCAGGGGCGGGCCAGTTTTGGTGGGCTGATGGTGGCGTTGCAGTACGAAGCCATGCGCGCTCAAGTGTCCAGCGAGCGGGCGTTGCGCTCATTGGCGGTGACGTTTGTCGGGCCCGCCGAGCCGGGTGTGCCGGTGAGTTTTGAAGTCGAGGTGCTCCGCGAAGGCAAGGCAGTGAGCCAGGTGCTGGGTCGGGCCGTGCAAAACGGCCAGGTGGTGACACTGGTGCAAGGCAGTTTTGGTGGTGCCCGCGAGTCGGCGGTGAAGGTAGACAGCTTGCCAGCCCCGGACATGAAAGCCCCAGAGCAATGCCCGCTATTGCCCTACATCAAAGGGGTGACCCCGGAGTTCATGCGGCACTTGTCGATGGCGTTTGCCGTGGGCGCCATTCCGTTTACCGGGCGCGGCACACGTGAAATGGGCGGTTGGGTGCGTTTTGCCGGTGAGGTGGCAGAGCAGTCGCTCACAGAAACCCATCTGCTGGCGTTGATCGACACCTGGCCTCCGGCGTTGTTGCCGTTGCTCAACAAACCGACGGCGGGCAGCACGCTGACCTGGACGGTGGAGTTTGTGCAGCCGCTACCCGACGCCAACACCCTTGACTGGTGCAAATACCTGGCGGTGATCGAACATGCCCGTGACGGCTATGGCCATGTGGCGGCCAATCTGTGGGCACCCAATGGCGAGCTGATTGCTATCAGTCGCCAGACCGTCGCCATCTTCGGTTAAAACGTTTTGCTGCGCTGTGCCTGCTCAGCCTTGGCATCCAACTGGCGGCTCTGGTGCTGAATGGCCATGCCGGCGAACAGCGCCACCAGGCCAATCACGGCGCCAGAAGCATCGTTGCTGAATACGCCGGTGGCCAGCAGCAGGAACGCCAACACCATCATCGCCACAGCCAGCAGGCTCAGCGCCTGATGGCTGGCACTGCGGGTGCCTTGTGGGTTAGAGCGCCATTGCCAGGCGGGTAGATCAGGATGACGTTTGCCCATGATTTCTCTCCTTGGTTCAAGGGTTCAGTCTTGTCTGAACCGGATGAGCCAAGAATAGGGGCGAGCCGGGCGAACGGCGAATCGACTCTGGCTATAGGCCTTATAGCTTTAACTGACCAATGGCCCGATTCAGCTCACCGGCCAGTGTTGCCAACTGATTGCTGGTGGTCGCCGAATCGACGGTTTGTTGCACGGTGTCTTCGGTGACATCACGAATGCTGACCACGGCGCGGTTCATTTCTTCGGCCACCTGGCTTTGCTGCTCGGCCGCGACCGCGATTTGCGTATTGCTTTCGCGCATTTGCGCCACCGCGTGGGTGATCTCGGCCAAGGCTGCGCCTGCCTCTTGAGCCTGTTGCACGCAATCGTCGGCCTTGAACGAGCTTTCTTGCATAAAGTCCACGGCATCACGGGTGCCGGCCTGCAAGGCTGAAACCATCTTGGTGATTTCGTCGGTAGAGGTTTGCACGCGCTTGGCCAAGTGCCGCACTTCGTCGGCCACCACGGCAAAACCACGGCCCATGTCGCCGGCCCGGGCGGCTTCGATGGCAGCGTTGAGCGCCAGCAGGTTGGTTTGTTCAGCGATGCTGTGGATCACACTGACCACGCTATTGATCTGCTGGCTGTCCTGGGCCAGTTGCTGAATCATCTCGGCGGTTTTTTGCACGCCATCGGAGAGGTTGGCAATGGAGGTTTGCACGCGGCTGACCACTTGTTGCCCGCTGCCGGCCAGGTCATCGGCGGTTTGCGACAAATCACGGGTGGCACCTGCGTGCTGGGCGATGTGATGGACCGTGGCAGTCATCTCATTGATGGCCGTGGCGGCCTGGTCCGTCTCGCTTTGCTGGCCGAGCATGCCGTGTTGCACTTCGTTCATGCTGCTGGCCAGGCGCGCGGCCCCGGCATCCAGTTGCGCGGCGGTGTCTGCAACGGTGTTGACCACCCGCTGATAACCGGCCTGCATGGCATTGAACGCGCTGGCCATTTGGCCGACTTCATCGGTGCAGGCCAACGGCACGCGGGCCGACAAATCGCCGGTTTTTTCGACGTGCAGCATCACATCCTTGAGGGTGTTGAGCTGGCTGAGCAGAAAACGAATCAACAATTGAGAGGCGCAGAGCATGGCCAGCATCAGCACCAGGACGGCCGCTGCATAATTGGGCAAACGCTCGACGAACACTTGCGCCAGGCTGGGCGCATAGGCCAGCACGGCGACCTTCTGGCCATTCTCGCGGCTGACCACCTCGGCCCCGGACAGCGGGTTTTGCCCGAACAGCGGCATGTGATTGAGCGATACCCAGCCGTTGGCGTCGCTTAATTGCGGCAACGGCTGATCGTTGACGGTCGGCACCGTGTTGGGCGCCAGTGGCAGCAGGTCTTGGGCTTCGGGCAGTGGCTGATTGGCCGGCCACACGCTGAGCAGGTGCGCCTGAGCCTTGGCATTGGCGTGGGCGGCGTTACTGCGTGATTGCTGTTCGAGTTGCACGGCGTAGAGCACCAGCAGCAACGTGGTGACAAAAGCCACCGCATTCACAGCCCAGAATTTGTATTTAAGCGAGATGTTGCTAAGCCAGGCACCCATGGAAGGTCTTCTCTGATGTGGCGAACACAATATTGGCAAGGTGCCATCATTGTGCCGCTACTTTATGAAGACAATGTTGATATGGGTCAAGCTGTCCGATACAAGGAGGACCCGGCTTGGGAAGATCAAAAGATCGCGAGGCAAGCTCGCTCCTACAGATTGAACTGCCCCCAAAAGTTGGACACCCATCCAACTTTTTGGGTTTTCAACATGAATAAGTACACAGAGCAATTTAAGCTCACCGCCATC
>NZ_JBEOPQ010000047.1:0-46295 GCF_040310285.1 Pseudomonas sp. HY2-MNA-CIBAN-0224
TAGGTCATCGTCAAGATTAAATTCCAAAATCCCTGTCTGCTCACGCAGACAGGGATTTTGTTTTTGTGCTCGAAAAAACACTGAACATCGCCCCGCAACAAACAATCGATAAACCCAGCCAAACCCAACTAGAACTGGACACCCCTCACCCAGGCTCCCACGCTCTTGCAGCTTGCAGCCCCCTTGCATCTAAAGTCCTACAAATAGGCAAACTTCTTTAGGACTTCGCACATTAGAATAGGCGCAGTCATTTCTAAGACAGAGACGCCTTATATGCCAGATCCAGCTGACGCCAGCAGGGTGTCAGATTTACCGCTGGACGAGTTAGTGGCCTGCCATGAGTGCGATCTGCTGATGCGTAAACCGCATCTCGCGCTTGGTGAGAAAGCCCAATGCCCGCGTTGCGGTTATGAGCTCTATGCCCATCGTCACAATGTGGTCGAGCGCAGTCTCGCTCTCGTCATTGCCGCCTTGCTGCTGTATGTCCCCGCGAACTTTTTGCCCATCATGGAACTCAACCTGTTGGGCCAGGCTTCTCAAGATACCGTTTGGAGTGGCGTTGTCGGCCTCTTTGATACAGGCATGCAAGGCATCGCCGTCGTGGTGTTCTTGTGCAGCATGGGGATTCCGTTACTCAAATTGCTGTGCCAGCTGGCAGTGCTACTGAGCATCCGCTGGAACATTGGCCGCTCTTACGGCTTGCTCATCTACAGGATTTATCACCACTTGAAAGACTGGGGGATGCTTGAGGTGTACCTGATGGGGGTGCTGGTGGCCATTGTGAAGTTGGTCGACCTGGCCGAGCTGAGTCTGGGGCTAGGCCTCACTTGCTTCGTCAGTCTGCTGCTGGTTCAGGTCTGGCTGGAGGTCGTCATGTCACCTCACCAGATTTGGCAGGCGCTTTCAGGGGAGGACACGCATGCGTGCGATTGATGCCGGCATCCTGATTTGCACCGAGTGCCACGAATTAAATCGGCAAGACAAAGAAGTCGATGAGCAAACCTGCACCCGCTGTGGCGCTTTGGTGCACGCTCGTCGCCCCAACAGCTTGCTGCGCACCTGGGCCCTGTTGCTGACCTCCGCCATTCTGTACATTCCGGCGAATTTGTTGCCGATCATGACCATCAATGCGCTGGGCCAAGGCAGCCCCAGCACGATCATGTCCGGGGTGATCGAGTTGGTGCAGCACGGGATGATACCCATTGCCGCGGTCGTGTTCGTAGCCAGTATTCTGGTGCCCACCTTCAAGCTGGTCGGCATTGCCTTACTGCTGTTTTCGGTACAACGCCATCAGCCTTTGTCTGCCCGGCAACGTATCATCATGTACCGATTTATCGAGTTCATAGGCCGCTGGTCGATGCTCGATATTTTTGTCATTGCCATTCTGGTGGCGGTGGTGAACTTTGGGCGTATTGCCAGCATTGAAGCTAATCTCGGCGCTGTCGCCTTCGCCAGCGTCGTGATCCTCACCATGCTTGCCGCTGTAACTTTTGATCCCCGACTTATTTGGGATAACACGGAGTCGGATGACGACCATGAGTGATTTACCTACCGCTAAAACCCGTCCGGCATCCAATTGGTCGGCCATCTGGATTCTCCCGCTCATTGCCTTGATCATCGGTGGCTGGCTGGGCTGGAAAGCCTACAGCGAGACGGGCATCGATATTCAGGTGCGCTTTGAAAGTGGTGAAGGCATTGTCGCCAACAAGACCGAAGTGGTCTACAAAGGCATGCCCGTAGGCAAGGTCAAAACCTTGGCACTGGATGAGAGTGGCCCGAGCAAAGGGGTCATCGCCACCATCGAGATGGACAAGGACGTTGAGCAATACCTCAAAACCAACACCCGCTTCTGGCTGGTCAAACCCAGCGTTTCTTTGGCGGGTATTACCGGCCTCGAAACCCTGGTCTCCGGCAACTACATTGCGGTCAGCCCGGGCGATGGCGAGTCCACACGCAAGTTCAAAGCGCTGTCGCAAGAACCGCCGTTGTCTGACGCCAAGCCAGGCTTGCACCTGACACTCAAGGCTGAACGACTGGGGTCACTGAATCGTGGCAGCCCGGTGTTCTACAAGCAGATTCAGGTTGGCCAGGTTAAAAGCTATGTATTGTCCGAAGACCACAACACCGTCGAGATCAAAGTCTTTATTGAGCCGACCTACGCGAGTCTGGTGCGCAAACACACGCGCTTCTGGAACGCCAGCGGCATCAGCATCGACGCTAACCTGTCAGGTGTAAAAGTGCGCAGCGAATCGCTGGCCAGTATCGTCGCCGGCGGTATCGCTTTTGCTACCCCCGAGAATCGCAAAGACAGCCCGCCAACCGATCCCAACCTGCCGTTCCGCTTATATGAAGACTTCGATGCTGCCCAAGCGGGCATCAAGGTCAAAGTTAAACTCAGCGACTTCGAAGGCCTGCAAGCAGGGCGCACACCTGTCATGTACAAAGGCATTCAGGTCGGTAGCCTCAAAGCCTTGAAAGTCGACCCAGATCTGAGCAGCGCTAGCGCCGAATTGGCCCTAGATCCCTTGGCCGAAGACTATCTGGTAGAAGGCACCCAATTCTGGGTGGTCAAACCGTCCATCTCACTGGCCGGTATTACCGGGCTCGAAGCGCTGGTGAAAGGCAACTACATCGCTATTCGCCCGGGTGACAAAGGCGGCAAGCCCGAGCGCGAGTTTGTGGCCCGCCCCAAAGCGCCGCCTCTGGACCTGCGCTCACCCGGCCTGCACATGGTGCTCTTCACCGACAACCTGGGCTCACTGGATGTCGGCAGCCCGGTGCTCTACAAACAGGTCAAAGTCGGTTCGGTCCAGAGCTACCAGTTCTCCCGCACTAAAAAGCAATTGATCATTGGCGTGCACATCGAGAAGGAATACGAAGGCCTGGTCAACGCGTCAACCCGCTTCTGGAACGCCAGCGGCGTGACTCTCACCGGCGGCCTGACCAGCGGTATCCAGGTGAAAAGTGAGTCCCTGCAAAGCTTGATGGCTGGCGGCATTGCCTTCGAAACCCCGAAAGCCACGGCGCCTTTGCAAAAACGTATTCCGCGTTTCCGCCTCTTCAGCGATCGTGAAGCGGCGATGGAACAAGGCGTGCCGATCACCATCAAAGTGGCGAGTGCCGACGGCTTGAGCAGCGGGTCACCCATCCGTTTCAAAGGTTTGACAGTCGGCAAGATCGAAAGCGTCGACCTCAGCGACGACCTGCAATCTGTCCTACTGCAAGCGCGCATCACCGAAGTGCCGGAACGCATTGCGCGGGCAGGCAGCCAATTTTGGGTGGTCAAACCCGAACTGGGCCTGATGAAAACCGCCAACCTCCAAACCTTAGTCACAGGCCAGTACCTCGAAGTACAACCGGCACCCAAAGGCCGCGGGCCACAAAGTGACTTCGTTGCTCTGGAGCAAGCGCCCGACGCCGTAGTCCCTGAAGCAGGGCTGCACCTGGTCTTGAGTGCTGCTCGCCGGGGTTCGCTTAAAGAGGGGGTGCCCGTCACCTACCGTGAAGTCACCGTGGGCAAAGTTACCGGGTACGAGTTGGGCAACACCGCCGACCGAGTCTTGGTGCATATCTTGATCGAGCCGCGTTATGCGCCATTGGTACGCAGCGGCAGCCGTTTCTGGAACACCAGCGGCTTCGGTGTCGATTTTGGTTTGTTCAAAGGCGCGACGATTCGTACCGAGTCCCTTGAAACCCTGGTTCAAGGCGGCATAGCCTTCGCCACACCAGACGGCGAAAAAATGGGCAACCCGGCCCGGCCACAACAAACCTTCCCGCTCTTCGACAAGTTCGAAGAGGAATGGCTGCAATGGGCACCGAAGATCCCGTTGGCTAAATAACCCGCTACACGCCCATTAAAAACCGCGATCACTGATCGCGGTTTTTTTTCGTCTCCGTATTCTCCTCCAGCCACAACCACGCTCAGCGCCACGCCGACTATTTCAAAAACTTCAGAGAATTCCTACGTTGGATTTGCTTGCAGCAAGTTAACTTCTTCCCAGTTTCGTCGTTTGGGCCGCGTCCACTATTTAAGGGGTGAAATAATAGGGGCGTGGTCAATATTAATGCGGCAAAACGCTGGGGTATCACTGTTTGAATAACTCACGGATGAACTTCTTGATTTAAAGGTGTGCAATGCCGTGCCTGTAAACAAGTTTAATTTAAAGGGTGGCTCCGAAACTTAATCATCTAAAGGAAATTAAAAAAATGAAGTGTGTAACTAAAGCTGCTTTGGTCTCGATGTTCATGTTGGCGGGTTCTGCTTCGATGGTTCAAGCAGCAGGTGCCGGTCAAGGAACTGTTACTTTCGAAGGTGCAATTATTGAAGCAGCCTGCTCTATCGCGCCTGAAAGTGTTGACCAAACTGTAGGGCTTGGCCAAATCGCCAAGTCGCAATTGGATTTGGGTGGTTCGAGTCAGCCTGAGCCGTTCAAAATCGAGCTGGTGGGTTGCGATACCACAACCCTTAAAAGCGTCAGCACCACCTTTACCGGTGGTGTATCGAAAGACGTTCCAGGGGCATTGGGTATCGTAGGTACGGCTTCTGGTGCAGGCATCGTCATGCGCGATGCGACGGGTGCAGACATCGTGCTGGGTACTCCAACAGCATATCAACCCATTGTGAATGACAAAAATACTCTGCTGTTTGGCGCATTCCTGAAAGGCGCTACCGCCGCAGATACTGTCGTACCAGGTGAATTCACCGCCATCACCAACTTCTCATTGGCTTATCAATAAGTCATTGCCCTGCCACCGCGAGGTGGCAGGGTAACTTGAAATGAGAACTTTCTCGTGAATGTAATAACGCAGTTAACTATTACTTCTTCTCTCGCACTATTAATGATGCCCTTCAATAACGTCGTGGCGGCGGGACAACAACATGGCGTTGTCACACTCGGCGGCGAAATTCTTGATTCGGCCTGCGCCATGGACACCAGCAGCGCTTATCAAGTGATTGAAATGGACCCCATGCCCGTTGGCCGACTTATTCGGCTCGGTGAAGGCGACCCGCATTCGTTTACCTTGCGTTTAACTAATTGCTCAATCACTCGTAATAACCCGGACCGTCCCGGCGAGAAGTTGCCCGATTGGCAACACGTACGCGTGACATTTGACGGCATGCCAGACCGCCAGGGCCGCTCCTTCGCGGCCAATGGGTCTTCACAGGGTGTGGCCTTCCATATCATCGATGCCCAAGGCCATGAAAGCCTTCCGGGCGTGCCCATGGTCATGATTCCGCTCTCGAGTGCCCGAGATCAGGTACTGCATTACACCCTCAAATTGGTCGGCAATGACCAGCCTCTTTCTGTCGGCAGTCACCGCGCTGCGGTGCGCTTCAGGCTGGAGTATTACTGACATGGTTGGCCTGTATTCCATGCTCAAAACATCAACGATTAAAGCCGCATGGCCACCGTGTGTCATGAGCGGGCTGATGGCCGTTGCCGGCAGCGCAATCGCAGCCGGCGATATTCAGTTCAACACTGACATTCTTGACCTTAACGACCGTTCCAATATCGATCTGTCGCAATTCTCGCGCAGCGGTTTCATCCTGCCCGGTGTCTACCCGATGAACGTGCACATCAACGCCCAGAGCCTGGGCGAACAGCGCATCGCATTCATCCCTCCTGAGGATGATCCCAAAGGCAGCGAAGCCTGCCTGACGCCCGAGCTGGTTGCGCAACTGGGGCTCAAAGAGGGCAAGGACGCCGAACTCACCTGGTGGAAAAACAATGAGTGCCTGAACATTCGCAGCTTGCCCGGCATGGAGGTCACGGGCGATCTAAGCACCTCGACCCTGCGTATCTCGTTGCCGCAAGCCTATCTGCACTACACCGCGCAAAACTGGGATCCACCGTCGCGGTGGGATGAGGGTGTGCCGGGCCTGTTGTTTGATTACAACCTCACCGCCCAATCCATTCGTGAGAGAAACGACGGCGTTAAGAATAACCTCAGTGGCAATGGCACCCTCGGCGCCAACGTCGGGGCCTGGCGAGTGCGTGCAGACTGGCAAGGGCGTGTTGATGCCGAAGATACCAGCCGCACCCAGCGCATGGAATGGAACCGATTCTATGCCTACCGCGCGTTGCCATCCCTGCAGGCACGCTTGTCGGTGGGCGAAAACTACTTGTATTCCGACCTGTTCGACAGCTTCCGCTTTACCGGTGTATCGCTCAACTCCGATGACAACCAATTGCCACCCAACTTGCGCGGCTACGCCCCGGAAGTCGTGGGTGTCGCCCGCACGAACGCCAAAGTCGTCATCAGCCAACAAGGGCGTGTGCTCTACGAAGCGCTGGTGGCCGCCGGACCATTTCGTATTCAAGACCTCAACGATGCCGTCAGTGGCTCGATGGACGTACGGGTCGAAGAGCAGGACGGTTCTGTACAGACCTTCAAAGTCGAGTCCGCCAGCATTCCTTACCTCACACGACCTGGCAGTGTACGTTTCAAAGTGGCGGCGGGCAGGCCGTCCAACCTGCAAGAGGGTGGTGCCGGTAGCGTCTTCAGTACCGGTGAGTTCTCCTGGGGGGTGGCCAACGGCTGGTCACTGTTTGGCGGCGCTATCACGGACAACAACTACCGCGCGCTCTCAATGGGGGTTGGCCGCGACTTGATGGCCTTCGGTGCGGTGTCGCTGGACACCACCCGAGCCAGTACCACGTTGCGCGATGGCACCTACTCAGGCGCCTCGTACCGCTTGAGTTACTCCAAACGTTTTGAGGAGTACGACAGCCAGGTTTCTTTCGCGGGTTATCGTTTTTCACAAAAAAACTACCTGAGCATGAGCGAATACCTCGATGTACGTCACTACGGCGGCGAAGTCGGGGGGAACAAATCGCTATACACCGCCACCTTCAACAAGCAGTTTCGGGATGCCGGTGTATCGGTCTACCTCGATTACAGCAATCAATCCTACTGGGACCGGCCCGACAGCGAGCGCTGGAACCTGTCCGTGTCGCGCTACTTCGATGTGGGCCCGGTTAAAAACCTGAGCATGTCCCTTAACCTGTTCCAGACCCAGCAGCGCCAAGAGCCGACCAGCAACGGCATGTTTCTCACGTTCAGCATGCCCCTGGGCCGCTCCGGCTCATTGTCCAGCAGCCTCAATAGAACCCAGAACATCAACAGCTACTCGATGCGCTACAGCGACCGCATCAATGAACGCAGCAACTATCAACTGGCCGCCAGCGACACCTCTGTCAGCGGTTTCTTGAGCCATGCCGGTGACCAGGCTGACATTGATCTGAGCGCAGGCCTCGAGAAGGACAGCCGCTCAAGCCTCAGCCTGTCTGCCCGTGGCGGCGGCACGCTGACCAAAGACGGTGCTGCATTGCACCGCAGTTCCAGCATGGGCGGGACCCGCCTGATGGTCGACACCAGTGGCGTGGCGGATGTGCCGATACGCGGTTACGGCGCGCCGACCCGCAGTAACGGCTTCGGCAAAGCAGTGATCTCGGACATCAGCAGCTTCTACCGTACCTCCGCCAGCGTTGACCTGGAAAGCCTGCCGAGCAACATCGAGGCCACCCAGTCGGTCACCGAGCTGACCCTCACTGAAGGTGCCATCGGCTATCGCACCCTGGCGGTGATTTCCGGCGAGAAAGCCATGGCCATGTTGCGCCTGCCCGATGGCAGCGTCCCGCCATTTGGCGCCCAGGTCAAAAACGACAAACAGCAGGACACCGGCATCGTCAATGACGAGGGCAGCGTGTACCTGAGCGGCATTCAGCCCAGCTCACACATGATCGTCAGTTGGGCGGGCTCCGAGCGCTGCGACCTGACCTTACCCGAGGTGCTCCCGGCCGACGGGCTGACCTCGACCCTGAACCTGCTGTGCCAGCCCATCAAGGCTGACAGCACACCCGCCTCGGCAGTCCTGCCTGATGTTTTGGAGAAAAAAGCCTCATGAGCCTCAACCCCCGTTTTGCCCCTTTTGCACTGGCCCTGTTGGCGATGTGCCTGATCAACAACAGCAAGGCCGCCATCGGCCTGGACCGTACCCGGGTGATTTTTGACGGCAGCAAAGACGCCGTCAGCATGAACATCACCAATAACAACGCCGAACTGCCATACCTGGCCCAGGGCTGGATCGAAGACGAGTCCGGAAAAAAAATCAGCACCCCGCTGACCGTATTACCCCCCGTGCAACGCCTTGAGCCGGGCAAGAACAGCCAGGTCAAGGTTCAGGCCCTGCCAGCGGCCAAGTCATTGCCTCAAGACCGCGAAAGTGTCTATTACTTCAACTTGCGAGAAATACCGCCGCGCAGCGACAAGACCAACACCCTGCAAATTGCGTTGCAAACACGCATCAAATTGTTCTACCGGCCAGCGTCGATCATCCCGACCCAGCAGCAACAGTCCAATCCTTGGCAGGAGAAACTGACCCTGACCCGTCAGGGCGATCATTACCAGGTCAATAACCCGACCCCGTACTACGTGACGTTGGTGGATGCGCGCAATGGCAAGGACGGTAAAACGGCGATCGGATTCGAGCCGCTGATGGTTGCGCCCAAAAGCGCTCTGCAGTTGGGGCCGAGTGCGGCCGCTCTGGGGAGCACGCCGTACCTGACCTACATCAATGACTATGGCGGCCGCCCAACCTTGGCCTTCACCTGCGCGGGCAATGAATGCAGCGTCGACCTGAAGGCTTCTTCGCGCCATGAATAGCGTCATGCCCCTGGCCCGGGGGCTGGCGATGACCGGTCTGATACTGGCGTTGTCAGCCAACCTGTGCCGGGCCGAAGACGAGCCCATCATCGGTACTGATGGCTTGCTGGACATCAGCGGCTCCCTCAACCATGCACCGTGCATGCTGGAAATGTCCTCGGCCTACCAGACCGTCGAGCTCAACAACGTCTCGCGCGCAGACTTGCTCAAACCCGGCGACATGGCCGAGCCCGTGGCTTTTCAGTTGCGGTTTCTGGACTGTCGGCGCATCGCCGGCGGGCTGCCTAACGAGCGCACTGGCCGTCTGGTCTGGAGCCCTTATGAGCCCATTGTGTCGGTGGCCTTTGTGGCCCCGGCCGACCCCGATGACCCGCGTCTGGTGAAAGTGCAGGGCGTTACCGGGATGGGGCTGCGCCTCACCGATACCCACGGCCGTGATGTGCGCTTGGGGTCTTGGGGCCAGCCCCTGTTTCTGGTGCATGGGCGCGACACCATGACCTGGTACGTCCAGGCCACTCGCACGCCCGCCCCCCTGACCAACGGTGCCTTCCGTGCCGTTGTGGATTTCAGGCTCAACTATGACTGAGGAACCCACGATGCCCAGCCCCGGCTTACCCACCGTCCTGATTGGCGGCTGCCTGTTGTGGGCGCTCAGTCAGGGCGCACAGGCAGACGTCTACGCCTCCATCAGCGGTGTCGTGCAAGCACCGCCACCGTGTGAGATCAACCGCGGAACAACGCTTAACGTCCCGTTTGGCGATGCACTGCAAACCACCCGCATCGACGGCATCAATTATCAGCGCGTGGTGGACTATGAAGTGTCGTGCACTAACCCGTCTTCCACTGCCATGACCCTGGAACTCAAAGGGACAGGGGCCGCGTTCGACGCTAAATCGCTGGCCACCAGCAAGACAGATCTGGGCGTCAAACTGTTCGTCGACGGCGTCGACTGGCCGCTCAATACGGCCGTGAAATTCACCTACCCGACCTTGCCCGGCGTGCAGGCGGTGCCCGTCAAACGTCCTGGCAGCACCCTGACCGGCGGCGGATTCACCGCCGCTGCAACCTTGGTAGTGGTACTGCAATGAAGAAGGAACGCCTGATGACATTCTGGCCATCGCCCGTGGTGCTGACCGTGCTCTGCTTGGGTCTGTGCAGCACTGCCACGGCTAACGTGGCGTTCAATGGGACGCTGATCGAACCGCCACCGTGCACCATCAATGGCGGCAGCACCATTGAAGTGGACTTCAAGGAAGTGGGTATCAGCAAAGTGGATGGCGAGCATTACCGCCAGCCGGTGAATTACACCATCACCTGTTCAACCGACACCTTGCCCTGGGAAATGATCCTCACTGTCCGGGGCTCGGCCACCCCTTTCGAGCCGTCAGCCGTGCAATCGAGTGTGGTCGACCTCGGCATCCAGCTGCTGCAAAACGGCAAGCCCATGGAGCTCAACACGCCGTTTGTGATTACTCCCAGCTCACCGCCTGTGCTTGAGGCCGTGCCGGTCAAACGCCCGGGTTCGACATTGGCCCCCGGTGGTTTCACCGCCACCGCCACGTTATTGGCGAACTACCAATGAGGAGCCGCACCATGGGATCAGTCATTGAAACCCTCGTGTTCTCAACGATTGCGGCGTGCCTGCTGGCCTGCCAAGTGCAGGCAGCAGACAACCTGAGCTTCAAGGGCGTGCTGGTTGCACAGGCCTGCACCATTCGCCCGGGTGACGAACTGATCCCGGTGAAGTTCAGTGATATCTCCACGTTCAGTCTTTACCAAAACACCCGAACGCCCGGAGAGCCTTTTTCGATTCACTTGCAAGACTGCGACACCCAGATCGCTGACTCGGTGACGGTCACCTTCAGCGGCGCTGAAAATGCCGAATTGCCGGGCTTGCTGGCGCTGGCCACCGGCAGTGTCGCGCGAGGCATTGCCATTGGCCTTGAAACGGCCACCGACCAGTTATTACCCCTTAACGCACCCAGCCCCGAACAGGCCTTGAACGAGGGTGACAACGTTATTTCGCTCAAGGCCTACGTGCGGGGAGAGCCCAAGGCCATTGCCAATGGGGCCATCCGAAAAGGCCGCTTCGTGGCGAGCTCGACGTTCACGCTGGCGTACCCGTGATGCCGATGAACCCACTTCATGCAACGCGCCAACAGGCGCACCAGAGACCATCATGACCCTGTGCATCTCTTTGTTTCGACCGATACTGGCGCTGGCGCTATGGGCGGTAATGCCTGCGGCCAGTGCGTACTTGTTGAGCAGTCACGCCAACAATGACCCACGCCCTTCACCCATCACATCCCCCACAGGGCTGCTGGTGGTTTCCGGGACGGCTACGGCCACGGACAACGGCATTCCCAATCAGTACCCCGGCAAAGTGTCTTGTTCGGGGGCGTCTACTTGCAACTTTGGTCCGGTGGCGAGCCCGATTTTGTACAACGGTTATCGCTGGAACACTCCCATGAACTGTGTTCAGAGCCCGCCCTCCAACTGTGGATATGGCACCGACACTTCGGTCAGTGTCACGGTCAGCATGACCTGGGACCAGGCCATCAGCGCCTGGCGAGCACGTCACGGTAACTCGGTGAGCCGCTATAACGCCTACACCTATCCGAGAGATATCACTAACCGTATGTGCACTTCTTGGGCGACATTTACAATTTCATATGTAGCCTACCTGCTCCCCGGCGCAGACTCCTGCGGCCCGCCACCGATTCCGCCCAACCAGTGCAACGTCAGCGGGGGAGTGGTTACGCTTGATCACGGCACCTTGAAGGTCGGCGAAATTACCGGAAACAAAGTGGAGGTCAGCCGTCAGGTGACATGCACCCGTGACGCCTCGGTCACCTATACCGTCGCAAGCGGCAACCCGGTGAACCTGGGCAATGGCATCTTGAGCATCATCACGGTCAACGGCTTCAATGCAGGTCAGGTCCTCAGGCTGCCGGGCGGCACCTCCACCCTTACAATTGCCTCAACCCTGAGCGACCAAGGCGCGGTCGCCGGGCCTTTTTCCAAAACGATTGTATTGATCCAGAACCTCCTCTAAGCGCCTTGTCTGGCGAACGGGCATGACCAAGTCCCTGCTGCTTCGCAAGAGCGGCGGGGCTCACACCCGATACACCTCAATCAGTTCCAGAATCTGGGCCATGGCTTCGTACTGATCATCGACCCGCTCAGCCACCTGCGACCAGTTGGCGAGCAGGCAGGCTTTTTCCAGGTCCTCACAGCACTGCAACAAGTGCCGGGCCTTGATCATCCTGGCACCGCTTTTGACCTTGTGCGCCACCGCACTCATGCCCGGCAAGTCATGCTTGGTGAAGGCCTGCAGCAGTGCCGCCATGTCCTCTTCCATGCTGCTGATCAGCGGTTCGATCAAGTGCTTGAGAGCGTTGGCATCCCCTTGGGTCAAACGCTCCAGTGCGTCGAGATCAATCTCACGCTCCGACTGCGCAGGTTCGGGCGTGTTTTGCAGGTTGAGTGGTTCCAGATCGGCTGACGCCAAGCGTGCTTCAAGGTGTTGCAAGCTGATGGGTTTGAACAGGCAATCATTCATTCCGGCGGTCATGCAGCGTTCTATTTCGCCCGTCTGGGCATTGGCGGTAAACCCGACGATCAATACCGCTGGCATGCCGTTGGCGGCCTCTTCAGCGCGGATGGTACGGGCCAGTTCATAGCCGTCCATCACCGGCATGGCGCAGTCGGTCATGATCAGGTCAAAACGCTGGGTTCTCCAGGCCTTCAAGGCTTGTGCGCCTTCGTTGGCTTCTTGCGCCATGTGCCCCAAATAGCCGAGTTGTTGCGTCAGCAACCTTCGATTGGGCGGGTAATCATCGACCACCAGTACTTTCAAGGCGCGTTGCGGGGGGGCGGGTGGTTCGTGTGGCACCACCACAGGCGAGACCGCAAGCAGGGTCACCATGTCGAACGCCAGAGTAATGCGCGTGCCTTTGCCCAGCGTGCTGCACAACTGCAGCGTACCGCCCATCATTTCGCACAACTGGCGGCTGATCATCAGCCCCAGACCCGAGCCGCCCGGCAGCTTGTTTTTCGAGCTGGCCTGGGAGAAAGGGCTGAACAGGCGCTGCTGGTCTTGCTCTGAAATACCGATCCCGGTGTCTTCGATCTGAATGCATACATTCAACCGTTCGCTGTCCCGCGAGCCCTTGGCGCGTACGCTCAGGCCGACATGGCCGCTGTCAGTGAACTTGATCGCATTACTCAGCAGGTTCGACAGCACCTGACGAAAGCGCAGAGGGTCAATCAGCACCTCTGTGTTGATCCTGGGGTCGAGTTCAAAGCTGATCAGCAAACCCTTTTTTTCCGCCACAGCTTCAAACACTCGGGCAGTGGACTCCACCAGCTTCATCAGGTGAGTGCGCTGCTGATTGAGCGACATGCGCCCCGATTCGATCTGGGTGATATCCAGAATGCCACCAATCAGCTCCAGCAAGCCTTGGGCGGCTTGCGAAGCGACTTCAAGGCTGTCGCTGTCGGCAAGCCCCTGTTCGGCCTTTTTCATGGCCAGTTCGAGCATGCCGATCACCGCGTTCATGGGCGTACGGATCTCATGGCTCATGGTGGTCAGAAAATCACTCTTGGCCACATTGGCCTGCTCGGCCAGCTGTTTGGCTTCCTGCAACTGCTCGACCAACTGCTGGCGCTCACTGATATCAATCCAGCCGCCAATGATGCCGACCACCTCATTGTCACTGCCGCGATAAGGCAGGATCCAATGGTAAATAGTCAGGACCTGAGTGTTGGGCAGCTCCAGTTGGTGGTCGCGAACCAAGGGGCGTCCCTCCTGCATCACGCGCATATAGTCACTGTGATAGGCCCTGTGTTGCTGCATCGACGTCAGTGAATGCTCCAGCAGGGTTTTGCCCACAATGGATTCGCGTTCGGCACCAAAGGTATCCAGATAACCTTCGTTGCAAATCAGCAGCCGCCCCTGACGGTCGCGCACGTAGATGGGGTGGGGCGTGCCGTCAATCAGCGTACGCATGAACGCCAATTGATCGCTCAGGGCCCGCTCGGCCTGATCACGTTTGCGCAGCACCCGGCGCAGGTAAGAGATCCACACGATGGCGACCAGCAACACCCCGATCACCACCGCGGAGATGCGCATGATCGCCGAACGGTGACGTGCCCAAAAGCGGTTATCGAGCATCACGGCGCTGTGCCAGCGGGCGGTCAGGGTGTCCATTTCTTCGGGCGAAATACTGGCCAGCGCCTTGCTCAGAATCGCGTGCAGCGTGGTTGCCTGCGCATTCACCGCCAATGAAAACTGGGCGGGCACAATGCCCACCGTGCTGCTGATTTTTAACTGCGTGGCGTAGTGCTGCTGGATCAGGTAACGCGCACTGATCAGATTGATCACGGCCCCTTGAACGTCGCCTCTGCTGGCCATTTCCAGCGCGAGCGCCGAGTTGCGCGCGGCAATCAATTGCACGCCCGGATAGTGCTGCGTGAGGTAGGTGCTGACGTTATTGTCGATCACCAGCGCAACGCGTTTGCCGTCCAGTTTATCGAGTGTCTGCGGGCTGCCCGTGAACAGACGGGTCACCAGCACAAAGGGCGTTGAAATATAGGGTTTGGTAAAACGTAAAACATGTTCGCGGCTGGCGCTGGCGGTGAATGCTGGCATCAGGTCGACACGCCCCAGCTTTACATCCTCGATCAGGTCCGGCACGGACTGGCTGCGTACCCATTCAAATTTAATCCCCGTGCGCAGGCTGATCTTGGCCAGCAGGTCGGCCGCCAGGCCACTGAAAACCCCTTGGTCGTTAAAAAAGGTAAACGGCAGGAAGTCTTCGGAAACCGCTACTTTCAGGCGCGGATGGGCCTCGATCCAGCGTTGTTCAGACGGGGTGAGCTGCAACGGTCCACGCCGCTCGAGGCTCATTGTGCCGACGCCCCAGCGATGCTGGATGGCATTGTTTTGGGCGGGAGGAATGGCCGCCAGCGCCGAATTGATCAGACGCAGCAGGCGCGGGTTGGGGTGATGCACGGCAAACGAAAACGACTGCTCTTCAAGGAGGGCCAAGTCCCGGATGTACACGTTATTCGGATAGTTTTTGCTAATCAGGTAATGGGTGCTGATAGCGTCCCCCAAATAAAGGTCGGCCTGGCCAAACGCTACGGCGCCGAGGGCCGCGAGGGGGGAGGCGTGCAGCTGTAACTGCACGTCTGGATACTGGGCCTTCACCGCTGTGACGGGCTGATAGTGATAAAACATGGCCAGGCGTAGACCCGCTGGCAGCGGGATGCTGCTTTTGCTGTCGCCGGTACGCGAGACCAGCACGGGGGTATCAAGAGCATAGGCGGACGAGAGTGCCAATTGATCATCGGCACTTTCAAAGGCATTGGCGGTGCCGAGCAGATCGATCTGATCATTTTTCAACGCTTCGATCACCTGCGCCCTGGAGTCATAGCGCCTGACCTTGATCTCAAGGTTAAGTGCCTGAGCGAGCAGCCCGGCATAGTCGGCGGTCAGCCCTTCGAAGTAATCACTGCCTGTAGAAATATCAAACGGGGCATTGTCCGGCGCCGACGTGCCCAAAATCAGCGACTGCTTGGCTCGCAGCCATTGGATATCGCCCTCGCTGAGCTTGAGCGCAGGCATGTCTGCCTGTGATCGCGCAAGCAAGTGCAGGGGGCTTGGTGAGGCATGACTCACCGTTGTCAGGCATAACGTCAATAACCAGACGGCCTGTTTCATTCGATTAAGTTATTGCGCTTGGCAAATTCAGCCAGATACACCACTGATTTGATATTGAGTTTTTGTAAGACGCGCGTCTTGTAAGTACTGACTGTTTTCTCACTCAGTAGCATGACTTGTGAAATCTTTTTATTGGAAAAGCCGCACACTAAATATTGAAGGGTGCGTAATTCGCGATCTGAGAGTGTTTTGATTAATTGTTGGTCTGTGTATTCGGGCGACAGCTCGACATCACAATCATTTAAATAAACCCGGCCGCTCATCACCACATTAATCGCCTTGGTCAAGGCGTCTACATCTTCAGTCTTTTCAATAAAACCAATAGCGCCGGCCCTGATACAACGGTCTGCGAAAAAAGCTGAGCCTTTGGACGTCAGCACTAACACTTTGATCGGAAGTCCCAGTATGTGCAGCCTTTTAAGCACTTCCAGCCCGTCAAGTTTAGGCATCGACAGGTCCAGTACGATCAGATGGGGCAAGTGCTCGCGTGCCAGATCCAGTGCTGTGGCACCGTTATCGGTTTCAGCCGCAATCTGGAAGTTGGCGTTTTCCAGTACCAGCCTGACGATCCTTCGAATAAAAGGATGATCGTCTACTATCAAAGCCTTACGCATGATAATTCCTACAACGTTAAGAGGGCGCTTTTGTCGTCGCGGCGGTAGGGGCAGTCGTCACAACTTCGGAGTCAAGCGCTCAATGTTCGAGTTGAATTAAATGCGGGTCATAAACACCCATGAACAACTCTATTTTCAATCGTGTCAAACCGTCAGTTATCCAAGGGGTTGACTGTCAGAAGCGATGTGCGAAATATCCTAAGAAGTAGTGGTTTAGCATTTTTTAGAAAGGATGGCCGATGCCGTGACTAATGGCTTATTGCCTCTTTTTCAGTGGCAAAAAAGTTATCGGCAGGGTGGGTAAAAGATTCACGTCAATGAGTGACCGGTCGTCGGGCGTCTTTGCACGGTCATGCTCACGTGCGACTGAGTTCATCGTGTGCTCCTCTGCGTAGTCTTCCTGTTTGGGGTCTGACAGGGGTACAAGGGAGTGTGCTTCTCACGATGCAAAATGAAGGTAGGAATTTTCTGAAAAGTTGAAATTTCTTTTCGGCAGGCGTGTGCGAAGTGGGCAGTAACGAGAGGGCTCGCGAAGCACGTCAAGCGAGCCTCGCGAGCCTGTACCTCCTGCATCAGATTGCCGTGACGTCCTCCAGTTGCGGCTCGGCAGCCGCAGGGCTGGCCACGTCGTCATGGCGGCGGATGTACTTCCAGTCATCCTCGTCGATATAGATCCCGTTAGGCCCGCTGCCGCCTTCCAGGTCGATAGCCACATGGGCACAGACCTGCGGCTTCACACTCGCCAGAATCGGCACAAAGCCCAACTGCAAACTGGTTTCCAGCAGCGCGGTCTGGTTTCTCTCATCGATGTCTGCCGCTTCGTCGAGGTAATACGGCAAGCGGATGCGCCCGGCCAGGTCGCGATCCATCAAGTGCAGCAACAAATACATGTTGGTCAGCGCTTTGATGGTCATGGTCGTACCGTTGGACGCGGCGCCGTCGATGTCGGTGTGAATCACCGGCTGGCCGTTGACCTTGGTGATCTCGAATGCCAGCTCAAACAGATCCTTGAGGCCCAACTGGTTATGGTTGGCCGCCACCAGACGCGCCAGGTATTCCTTGGCTTCTTCGTTCTTGTTGTCTTGCTCGGCGCTTTGGCTGAGGTCAAACACCGACAAGGTTTCGCCTTCTTCGTATTGCCCGGCGCTGTGGATAATCTGGTCGATGTGCTTGAGCGCCTCTTTGTTCGGTGCCAGCACAATCCGGAAGCTCTGCAGGTTCGAGACCTGACGCTTGTTGATCTCGCGATTGAACAGCGCCAGTTGGTGCTCAAGGCTGTCGTAGTCACTGCGAATGTTGCGCAGGGTCCGGGCGATGTCCGTCACGGCAGCCCGGCGCGCCTTGCCCAAGGTCAGGGCTTCTTCGCTGCGGTGCGCATAGGCGTTGATCAACAGTTGCAGGCGGCGCTCCATGTCGTCTTCGCTGTCGAACTTGGCCACGCCTTTCAAGCGTACCTGCGCGTACAGCGCTTCGATCTGCCCGTCGCAGCGCAGCAGGCCTTGCCACGTGTCCTGGTAGTCATTGAGCAACGGCAGCAGGTTGTCCATGGAGTCGTCGACCGGGTCCATGAACGGTGTACCGAACGGCAAGTCGGTCGG
Organism: Pseudomonas sp. HY2-MNA-CIBAN-0224; assembly: GCF_040310285.1. Classification (NCBI taxonomy): domain Bacteria; kingdom Pseudomonadati; phylum Pseudomonadota; class Gammaproteobacteria; order Pseudomonadales; family Pseudomonadaceae; genus Pseudomonas; species Pseudomonas sp. HY2-MNA-CIBAN-0224. The sequence continues at coordinate 17,607 of NZ_JBEOPQ010000047.1, forward strand.
CAACAACTGGCGCCGACGCAAGCTGTCATCGAGGGTGCGCTGCTTGGCTTCCATGTCGCCGATTTGCCGACCGACCAATTGCAGCTTGGCCGACAGGTGCTGCACGCGCTCGGTGAAGGCATCGCTGGAGCGCTTCAATTCATCTTGCGCGGCTTCGGCCTGGGCTAACTGCTCCAGTTTTTCGCCTTCTTCGGCGCCCAGGGTTTGCGCACGACGGAAGTCTTCCAGCGCCTTCTGCGCGTCCAGCACTTGCTGGTACAGCGACTCGGCTTCGGACTTGCTCGCCGCCCGGTCCGAGGTAACCGCCTGCTGGGTTTTCAGTTGCTTGAGTTCTTTTTCCAGACGCTCTTTCTGGTCGCGCAAGGCGGCGCGATCCGCCAGCGCTTGCAGGGCGGGTGGCTCGATATGGCTGAGGTCGATGGACAAACCCGGCGCTTCAAAGCGTTCACCTTTAAAGCCATCGAGGATCGCCTCCAGGGATTTGACCCAGGCGTCGCCGTCATCCAGCGCAATCCCTTGCTCGCCCAGCGGCAGGCTGAACAGGGCGCTGTTGAACAGGCGCATCAGGCGCTCAACATCATGTTGCGAGAATTCTTCGCGCAGGCGGGCGTAGCTGTTGTTGTCGGCGTGGTCGAGCTGCTGCTTGACCGACTTGAGGCGTTTTTCCAGATCGCGCAGACGTTCGTCCAGGTCTTCGGCACTGAACTGGCGTGACTGCGCCAAGGCACCGGCCAACTCGTCGTGGGCGTCTTTGGCGGCCAGCAGTTGCTGCTCCAGCACCTTCACGTCGTCCACCAGCGCAAAACGGTGCTTGAGCACCGACAACTCGCCCAACCAGCGCTGAATACCGGTGATCTCACGCTCCAGACGCATCAGCTCCTGAGTGCTGCTGCGCTGGTCGTTTTGCAGAGCATCTTGTTCGTTGCGGTAGTGCTCGGACTGAATCAGTAACTCTTCCTTGCGCGCCCCGGCGTAGTCTTGCCAGGTGCCGAGCAGCGAGTCGAGCAGCGGCGACAGGCGATGCAGCTTGCCGCGCAGCAGATCGCGCTGGCGGACACCGGCGGCCAACGATTCGACCAATGGCCCGGCACCGACCAGCGCGTTGTAATCCTGCTCCATGCGTCGCACATCGCGGAAGGCTTCTTCGCACGCGGCGATGTAGTCCACGCTGCCGGAGCGCAGGCTGTGTTCGAACGCATCGAGAAACAATTGCTTGAGTTTGGCGGCCGTAATTTCGCGCATGTGCAGCAGGTTGATAAACAGCGCGCGGAAGGTTTTCAGGCTTTGCTCACTGGTGGAGCGCAGCGGGATCAGTGTTAGGTCCAGCGGGATCGACGTGTGCCCGCCGACCAACAAACGGCGCAGCTCATCAGGTTTGAGTTCGTAGGCTTTCAGGCCGTTGCGCTCAAGGTTGCTGAATAGCTCTTTTTGCCGTAGGCAGGTGTCTTCTTTCTGGTAATGGGCCAGGTCGAGCTTGCCGGCATAGGCGAAAAACTGGTGACCGAAACCGCCACCGGGGCCGCGTCCGACCACGCCAATCACATGGGGGCCGTGGGGCAACGACACTTCGACGAGGATGTAGCTGGTGTCGGAAGCGAAGTAAAAGCGCCGCGATTGTTCGAGGCTGTACTTGCCGAAGCTCATGTCTGACATGCGCGCCAGAATCGGGAACTGCAAGGCGTTGATCGAGGCTGATTTACCGAGGTTGTTGGCCCCGTACACCGACAGCGGATGCTCCAGCGGGAACAATCCCAGGCTGTAACCGGCAGTATTCAGCAGGGCGAAGCGGCGTATTCCGTAGCGTTCCTGGCTCATGCGTCCAACTCCTGTTGCTCATCGGCAATGGCGCGGGCCAGTGCCGCGTCTTCGTCTTCTTCCTCAACCTCGGTTTCATCGTCAACCAGCACCGGTGTCGGCAGCGGCAAGATGCTGTGCAGGCTGGCGGCCAGATCGCGGTCTTGCTGCACTGACAAACACACATCAAGAAAGCGATGCATCGGCGGCAGAAAACGGTAAACGCCGTTGTCTTCGCTGGCAAAGCCGAGCTGGGTCATGCGGCGCATGATCTTCTCTTCCAGCTCGTCCTGGGTGGTGACTTCGGCCTGCACAAACAGGTCGCGGTATTTTTCCAGCAGCGCGGGCAGTTCATCACGGCCCAGGCTGCCGCCATCGAGCACGGCAATCGGATCGCGGCCCTGATCGGCCAAATGCTCGACGAGGATAAACGTGAACAACGCCAGGCGTTGCGCGGTCTTGTTGACCTGCGCCGAGGCAATGGCGGTGTCGGGCACGAAATAATAAAAACCACGGGTGTCACACACCAGTTCAAAGCCAAGGGCCTTGAACAGGGCGCGGTACTGGTCCTGAAAATTCGATAGTTGCGCGTACAGCTCCGGGTCGCGACGGCTCACGTGATAACCCTTGAACAGCTCACGAAAGATCGGCGCCAGATGGGACAGTTCAGACAGATCAAGATGCATGGAGAGGGCTCGCAGAAGTCTCGCTCGCGTCATCGCTGCGTGAAAGCAGGGCGAAGGAGCGCAGGCTGACCAGATGTTCGTGGGTGTGGTAATCGCGGCGCTCAAGGCGTTCGCGCACGAAACGTTTTTCGCGCGACAGGCGCGAGAACCAGTACAGCAATTCGTCGGTGTCGCCGTTGGGCTCTTGGGCCAGTAGCCAGCTCATTAAATCGGGCATCGGCAGCGCGTCGCTGCAGCGGTCGAGCATTTCCTTGACCGTGCGCGGAGCCTTGGGCGTTTCACCGCGATGGGCTTTGTGGGCTTTAGGAAAACGTGCCGGCTTGGGCTCGAAACGGGCCAGCGCGTACACATAGGCTTCCACCTGGCTGGCGCTGCCCAAAAAGGTGCTTTGCGGGCGGGTGAACATTGGCATCGCCGCTTGCGGCACCGCGTCCAGCCCTTTGCGGCGTATGGCCGCCAGCGCCAGCGCGGCGCCACGGGTAACTGCGTTGTGGCGTCGTGCCTCTTCTCGCAGTGGCAACAGCAGCTCGCGGGCATGGCGCAAGGTGAGCTGGGCGCTGGTTTGCATCTCAAGGATCCGCGCATGGGTGCGCAGCAGCATGTCGTCGTCCACCAGGTGGCCAAGGCGTTGCTGCTCGCTGAGCATGCGCAGCAGTACATTCTCGACTTTACGTACGCCTTGTTCGAAGGCGCCGTCAGCGTTCACCAGTTGGATCATCGGTTCGACGTATTCGTCCCACGTCGCCAGCACCTCGGCGTAACGCTGGCGCAGCGGGATCTGCCGGTCGCTGGTCTTGGCCCGCTCGGCCACGGCCACCAGGGCCTGTTCGTCATTGGCGAGCTTCTTCAAGACATCGCGCACACGCATGTCGAGCAAACGCAGCTGGCGCGCCAGATCGTTGCCATCACGAATATCGAACGCGTCCTGAATGTAACCGGCCAGGCGCTCCAGATGGCGCAGGTAGGCTTCGATTTCCAGGCACAGCCCGAGGCGGTGTTCGCGGCGCAGATACGCAAGAAAGTCGTGGATTTGGGCGTTCAGCTCAAAGCGATTCGGGCTCTTGGCCACCGGCACCAGAATGTCCAGGCGGATCCAGCTGTCGAGCACGTTGGTGATGTCTTGCGGTGTGCTGTCCAGTTGCTGGGCAGCCAGTTGCAGGCGCAACTCGCTCAGGCTCAAAGTGCCTTGGTCGAAGTGTTCACACAAAGGCTCAAGGAGTGCCCAGTGTTCGGCGAGGGCACGTAAAACGCGCTTGGGTTCGATCATGGGAGGGCCGGTCGATTGCCAATGAAAGGTCGCGATTGTACTGCAACACGGGTTTGAGTCATTACTTGGCGATCAGAGGCGGGCGAGAAGGGCAGAAGGGCGGTAGAATCGCTACTCTTTAGTTATCCACAGATGGCCGACCCTTGTTGAACGAGTCCCGCCGCCGCGCTTATTTGACTGCCATGCAAGTGGTCAGTTGGGTACCGCGCACAGAGCTGCCGTTTGCCGCCCCTTCGCGGCCCGAACTGCTGGTGCTCCCCGAACCGCCTGCCGCACCTGAAGTCATCCGGCCTGTGGTCAAGCCTGCGGCTGCGCCGAGCAAGCCCGCTGAACGGCCTAAAATCGAAGTGCCACGGCCATCGGTCACCCCGCGACCTGCCAGCAAACCGGTGGTGGAAGCCGAATCGGCCCCGGCGCCGGTAAAAGCCGCCGCGGTGGCACCGCCGCGTTTTGCCTTGCAGTTGCTGCGGGCGGGGCGTTGCCTGGTGCTGGTGGAGTTACCCACAGGCGGCGCATTCCAGAGCCGCGACCCGGCTTATTTATTGTTAAAAGATATGTTGCGAGCTGCCGGTTTGCCCGACAGCCCGCAAATCGTTGGCGAGCCAGTACGGTGGCCGCTGCTCAGGCGCGGCAATGTCGACCAGGGCCCAGAGGCCGCGCGTCAGTTTGTGCAGGGTTTTGTCATGGCCCGCCTTGAAGACGCCGAATGCGCCTGCTTGTGGCTGATCGGCCTGCCGGCTGTGCGTTTTGCCAGCGAAGCGAACGCTGAAGCCTTTAATACCGAACTTGAAATCGAAGGGCTGGGTAGCGCATGGGCGCTGCCGGGCCTGGAACTCTTAATGGAAGAGCCGCACCGCAAAGCGGATGTGTGGCAAGCCATGCGCAGGCTGATGTCGCGCTGGAAACAAAACGATGAGTGACGCAGTAACCTTCCGCCCGATGACCGAAGCGGACCTTGATGCGGTTTTAAAAGTTGAATACGCGGCGTTCACCCACCCGTGGACCCGTGGGATCTTTCTCGACGGTTTGGGCAAATACCACATCTGGTTGATGTTCGAAGGCGAGCAACAAGTGGGGCACGGCGTGGTGCAAATCATTCTGGATGAAGCGCACCTGCTCAACATCACCGTCAAGCCAGAAAACCAGGGCCGTGGCCTGGGGCTCAAATTGCTTGAGCACCTGATGTCTATTGCCTACCAGCATGAAGCCCGTGAATGCTTCCTCGAACTGCGTGACAGCAACATCGCGGCCTTCAAGCTGTACGAGCGCTACGGCTTCAACGAAATCGGCCGCCGCCGCGACTACTACCCAGCCGTGGGCGGGCGTGAAGACGCGGTGGTCATGGCCTGTACGTTGGTTGACTGATTAAACCCGTAGGAGCTGTCGCAGGCTGCGATTCTTTGATGTTAAAGACCAAAAGATCGCAGCCTGCGGCATCTCCTACTGAGGACTTAGCGCTTACGCCCCACCGGATCAATATCCGCCAGCTCCGCTTCATCCAGCCCTTTGCCAGCGCCGATGTCGTCTTCATCGACCACGCTCAGTTCCCAATCCGCCGCGTCATCCTTACCTTCTGCTGCTTCTTTGGCATCGCGGGCGCCGTCTTCACGGATGAGCATCTCCTGCTCCAGATCATCGTCGTCAAAACCGCCGTCCAGATCTTCATCGGGCAATGCGCCGCCGCTCAGCCCGGCCTTGCGCGCAGGCTTACCGGCCACGTGCAGGGCGCGCTCTTCGTCGGTAAACAGATCGCTGATGCTCTCGTGATCCTCATCATCATCCTCAAAGTTCAACGGCTCAACCGAGCCCGAACGGTCTTCGAGGTCATCAATTTCTGCAGGTTGTTCTGCTCCATACGGGCGACGTGAATCAGACATGGTCTTTCCTCATACTGTGGCTGCTTACTACGATGGACTGTAGCCACGGTTTAAGATTCCACCCAACGGACCGGCGGATTAAAGCGCAGATTAACGTGACCCCGACCAGCGGTCCGCAGTCATAGTTTGCGCATCAACTCTCGAGGGTTTCCCGCATGAACGAACTACAAGATCTGATTGATAACAACGAGCGCTGGGCCGATGCGATCAAGCAGGAGGATCCTGATTTCTTCGCCAAGTTGGCCCGCCAGCAAACGCCGGAATACCTGTGGATTGGTTGTTCGGATGCCCGCGTACCGGCCAATGAGATCGTCGGCATGCTGCCCGGTGACCTGTTTGTGCACCGTAACGTGGCCAACGTCGTGCTGCACACCGACCTCAATTGCTTGTCAGTGATCCAGTACGCAGTGGATGTATTGAAGGTCAAACATATTCTGGTCACCGGCCACTACGGCTGTGGCGGGGTGCGTGCATCGATGCAGAACCAGCAATATGGGCTGATTGACGGCTGGTTGCGCTCGATTCGCGACCTGTACTACGAAAACCGCGAAGTGTTGGCAAAACTGCCCACTGAAGAAGAGCGTGTTGACCGTCTGTGTGAGTTGAACGTCATCCAGCAAGTGGCCAACGTCGGGCACACCAACATTGTGCAAAACGCCTGGCATCGCGGGCAAAAGCTCTCGGTCCACGGCTGCATCTACGGCATTAAAGACGGCCGCTGGAAAAGCCTCGACACCACCATCAGTGGTCTGGACCAACTGCCACCGCAATACCGCCTGCGCCCGCTAACCCCGATATAACACCGCTCCCCTGTAGGAGCGAGCTTGCTCGCGATCTTTTGACCTTCCAAAAGACCGCAAGACAAGCTCGCGTCTACCGCTAAGGCATCACGGGCGCGACGTACACCAACGTCGTACCCAACGCCCACAGCAGCACCAGTACCAGCGGTGTATGCACCAGTAACTGCACAAATGAAAAGCCGATCAAGTCACGCGCCTTCAGTCCCAGCACGCCCAGTAGCGGCAGCATGTAGAACGGGTTGATCAGGTTCGGCAAGGCTTCGGCCGCGTTGTAGATCTGTACCGCCCAGCCTAGGTGGTATTGCAGGTCATTGGCGACTTGCATCACGTACGGCGCCTCAATAATCCATTTGCCGCCGCCCGACGGAATAAAGAAGCCCAAGATCGCCGAGTACACGCCCATCAGCACCGCGTAGGTGTCATGGGAGGCGATTTGTACGAAGAAGGTCGAGATGTGATGCGCCAGGGTTTGCCCGTCCACGCCTTTGACCACGGTCATCAGCGCTGCAATCGAGCCGTACAGCGGGAACTGGATCATCACCCCGGTGGTGGTCGGCACGGCGCTGGCCACGGCATTCAGAAAGCTGCGCGGGCGCCAGTGCAGCAGGGCGCCGAGCATCAGGAACAAAAAGTTGTAGGTGTTCAGGCCCGAAATGGCGCTGATCGCAGGTTTGGTCGAAAACTCGTGATACAACCAGCCGGCGGCCAACAGCACCAGCAAGATCGTCAGCAGCGGGCTGTATTCCAGCCATTCGCCGGGCCGCGTACGCGGTGGCAATTTTGGCGTGTTGAAACTCGGGTCAACCCCACACGCAGCGGCATCGCGGGCCGAATCCGGGCCCGGCGCCGTGGCGTACGCGACGATCAACGACACCACCACCAGCGCTGCCAGCAACACGCCGGACTGCCACAAAAAGATGGTCTCCGTGAACGGGATCACCCCGGTGATCGCCAGAATCGACGGCGGCAAGCTGGCCGGGTTGGCCTGCAACTGCGCCGCCGACGACGACAAGCCCAGCGCCCACACCGCGCCCAGCCCCAGGTAGGCAGCAGCCCCGGCTGCGCGATAGTCCATGCGCAAGTTGGTGCGCCTGGCCAGGGCGCGCACCAGCAGCCCGCCAAACACCAGCGACAAGCCCCAGTTGAGCAACGAAGCAACCATTGAAATCAACGCCACCCAGCACACGGCCTGGCGACCGTTTTTCGGCACCTTGGCGAGTTTGTCGATCAACTTCACTGCGGGTGGCGAACTGGCGACCACGTAACCACCAATCACCACGAATGCCATTTGCATGGTGAAGGGGATCAGGCTCCAGAACCCGTCACCAAACGCCATCGCGGCATCGGTGGGTTTGGCGCCCATCATCAGAGTGGCGAGCGCCACGACAATCACCGCAACGGCGGCAAACACCCAGGAATCGGGGAACCAGCGTTCGGCAAAGTTTGAGCAGCGCAGGGCAAAGCGGGCAGAGCGACTGTCGGTCATCTCAGCGGCCATGGGGGATACCTCGTCTTTCTTATGATTATTGGATGCCCAATCTCACTGCGAGCCCTCAGGCTCGCGGTTTACAGCTGGGCTGGTGGGTACAGTAAATGAATTTCGGCGGCTTTCCGATAGTCTGACCTTTGAACTCTGCCTCAGCGTCTACAGTCATTGCTTGTAAGCGGCACGCCTGTCGCTTGATAACGACCTGACAACATGGAGTTGAAAATGAAAGAGCACACGTGTGATTGTCCGAGTTGTAACTGCAAAGTCGGTAGCCACGGCATCGAGCGCGATGGCAAGCACTACTGCTGCCAGGCGTGTGCCGACCATCACCCCAAAGGCCAGGCGTGCAGCACCTCCAGCGGCTGCCACTGCGGCGATAAAGCCAAGTAACGTGTAAAGCCTGCGCGCGCAGCCACGCGCTGCGCGCTCTCATGAAAGACACTTGCCTTTCTTTGGCGGTGTAAGTGTGCGTAAGAAAAGTGCTCGCTGTGCGAGCTGAACGTCATCCAGCAAGTGGCCAACGTCGGGCACACCAACATTGTGCAAAACGCCTGGCATCGCGGGCAAAAGCTCTCGGTTCACGGTTGCATCTACGGCATTAAAGACGCCCGCTGGAAAAGCCTCGATACCACCATCAGTGGTCTGGACCAACTGCCACCGCAATACCGCCTGCTCCCGGTAAAACCTGTTTAAACCGTTACACATGCAAGTGGGAGCCGGCTTGCCAGCGATAGTATCAACTCGGTTTTTCTGAGCGATCGAGTCGCCTGAATCGCTGGTAAACCAGCTCCCACAATCGCGTTACAGTACCCATGGCAAGCAGCCGGTTTGTTCAGCTTTTTCAGCACATGACCGCTCGTCAGGAAGCCTTTAGAAACGCAGGCGAAAGCCGATGCCTCTATCACGCGCTTCCTATCTCTTGGTATCCCCCATGTTTAACAAACGCTTGAAACAGGAGCTGTCAGCTCTTCGCGAAGAACTGTCCTCAATTCAGCAAATCAAAGACAGCCTGGAGAGCGAAATGCTCTGCATGAGCCTGGACCCTGATGGGCGGGTCGAGTCGGTCAATGGCAACTTCACTCACGACATGAACTACTCGGGCAGCCAGCTCCTGGGGCGGCATATTGATGAGTTGGTGCCGGCTCATTTAAAGCATGACGAGCATCATCTGCGTTTTAAAAATGCCATGAACCGTGGTGAGCATTACAGCGGTACCGTGCGTTTGCTCCGGGGCAATGGGCAGGAAGCCTGGCTGCGCTCAATCATGCAGCCGGTGCGCAACTCCAGCGGTCAGATTATGCGCATCTCGATTTTTTCCAGCGACCTGACTCGCACCATAGAAGCCTCGCGTGACCACGAAAACCTGATGGACGCGCTGATGCGTTCAACCGCCGTTATCGAGTTCAATCTCAAGGGTGAAGTGCTCACGGCCAACGACCGTTTCCTGCGGGGCATGGGTTACTCGCTGGCGCAGATTCAGGGTCGGCATCATCGTATGTTCTGTACCTCCCAAGAGCAGAGCAGCGCTGAATATGAAGTCTTCTGGAAGCGCTTGAACGCGGGGGAGTTTGTTGCCGATCGTTTTAAGCGTATTGATAGCCAGGGGCGTGAAGTCTGGCTTGAGGCTTCCTACAACCCGGTGCGCGACGCCAATGACAACCTTTATAAAGTGGTGAAATTCGCCACCGTCATCACCGACCAAGTGCAGCAGGAGCAAGCCGTGTCCGAGGCGGCGGGGATTGCCTACAGCACCTCGTTGCACACCGACAACAGCGCTCAACGCGGGACCATCGTCGTGACACAAGCGGTCGATGTGATGCGTGAGCTGGCCAAGCACATGCAGCAAGCAGGCGATGGCATCGAAGCACTGAACGATCAGTCGCAGGTCATTGGCAGCATCGTCAAAACCATCAGCGCGATTGCCGAGCAAACCAACTTGCTGGCGCTTAACGCCGCGATTGAAGCCGCCCGCGCGGGTGAGCAAGGGCGCGGCTTTGCCGTGGTGGCCGATGAAGTGCGCCAACTGGCTTCGCGCACCAGCAAGGCCACCGAAGAAATCATCTCTGTGGTGCGTAAGAACCAAGACATGGCAAGCCATGCCGTGGCGTTGATTGCCGACGGCAAACGGCAAGCCGAAGAGGGCCTGTCTCTGGCCGCGGAAGCCGGCACGGTGATTGTCGAAATTCAGGATGGCGCGAAAAAGGTAGTAGATGTCGTAGGGCGATTTGCTAATCAGCTATCAGCCTAAGACTTGATCTACGTAGGGCGTGGGCCAACAAAAATAACCCTTTGGTGTCCGAAAAGTCGCTGGTGAGGCGTAAACTCCAGGCTTTCCTGAAGGAGTTTCTATGAGTCTTTACCAGCCCGGCATCCTCGCCAAACCCGTGCCGCCGCAGGCGCGCTATATGTTTTTCGCCCTCAAGTCTGTAGAAGCACTGCCGGCTGCACTCGACACCTTGTCGCAGTGGGTAGACGGCAAAAGCGTGGTAGCAGGCTTGGGTTCACCGCTGGTACTGGCCTTGGGCGCAAAAGTGCCGGGGCTGCGCGTCTTCCCCGCACTCAATGCCGTGGTGGAAAACCCGTCGACCCAACACGCCCTGTGGCTGTGGTTGTGGGGGGATGATCGTGGCGAGTTGTTGCACCGCAGCCAGGCCATTGAAACGGCGCTGGCGCCTGCGCTCAACCTGCTGCAAGTGACCGAAGGCTTCCTCTACAACACCGACCGCGACCTCACCGGCTATGAAGACGGCACCGAGAACCCGGTGGACGAAGCAGCCGTAGACGCGGCCATCGTCACCAATGCAGGTCCGGGGCTGGACGGCGGCGTGTTTGTTGCCGTGCAACAGTGGCAACACGACCTCAATGGCTTTGCCGCCCGCCCGCAGGCCGAACAGGACAACATGATTGGCCGCCGCAAAAGCGACAACGAAGAACTGGACGACGCGCCGGAATCGGCCCACGTCAAACGCACCGCACAAGAAAGCTTCTCGCCTGAGGCCTTCACCGTGCGCCGCTCCATGCCCTGGATTGAAAACGGCAAATCGGGGCTGATGTTCGTCTCGTTCAGCCGCACCTTGAACGCCTTTGAAGTTCAGCTGCGACGTATGAGCGGCATGGAAGACGGCATCGTCGACGCCCTCTACAGCTTCAGCCGCCCGTTGAACGGTGGTTACTACTGGTGCCCGCCGCTTAAAGACGGCCGCCTGGACCTGAGTGCACTTCTGCCTTCCTAAGCCCGTGATCGCTGGCGAGGGCCGCAGTCTTGCGCCACTCGTCAGTGACTGTAACGTTGGGGTTTCAGGAGTTGTCTGAACCGATTGAGGGCGAATTGTTGCGAATAACCCCGGGATGTCACGTCGAATTGCGGGGCAAGAGGGTGTGCGGTGCAATGCCAAAAGCCTTGCGAAAGGCATGGCTGAAGTGTGAGAAATCGGAAAAACCGAAATCAAGCGCTGCTTGCGAAACGTTGCGTACCTGGCCGCACTCTAACGCGGCCCGGCTGGCGTTCAGGCGTTCTTTCCAGATCTCTGCGACCGGGGATTTCTGATGCCGGGCGAATGCGCGGGTCACTGTTCGTGTGGATACGTGGTGGGCTTGGGCGATCAATTCGATCGACAGTTCCGGCTCGGCCAAGTGCTGTTGGATGTAATTCATGATCCGACCATAAAGATCCAACTCTTGATGGGTGGTCTTGAGGTCTTGAAGCTCCAGGCTGATCACCAGCATGTCGAGTATCGTGCTGGAGTAACGGCAGGAGATGTCATCATTTTGAAACAGGGTGGGTGTGCTCGCCACCTGGCGCAACATTTCGCGCAGCGGAACTACGCCTGGGCGGCGATTATCCAGCACCATCGCAGTGAATTCCGAAATGCGTGGTAACCGCTGAGTGATCAACTGTCGAGGAATACGGATCAAGTGGTTTTCGGTACCACCCAAGCTGAAGCGAAACGACTGGGTTGCGTCATAAAGAAACAAACTGCCGGCGCCCAGGGTTGCCTTGCGTTCCCGTTGCTCAAGTTCGCCGTACCCATTTCGAGTAAAGCCCAGCCACATATCTTCTGAACCATCGTTGCGCAAATGTCGTTCGGTACGCACCCAATGGTGCAGCGGCGACGACAGTGTCGAGACCTCCAGCGGCCCAATGCCTTTGACCTCAAGCGTGCCCTCGAAACTGCTCTGCGACGAGGGTTTGCTGTCTGCCTTCAAGCAATGACGACACACCACTTCTTTCCAGTAATCAAAGCGACGAGGTTGCGAAACAGTCAGGGTGGAATATTGATTGGGTTGCGCCATGGCACTCACCTGAATTCAACAACATGAGACAGCGGGGCACTGTTACGTTGCGTAAATCATGCAATTAACATGCCACTGAAAGCGTGTGATGTTGATCACGACGGTCCCTTGATGTGGTCGAGTCTGCGGGTGGGCCGCACGTCTTGTTGATGCCAAATTCAGTCCGCGAAGTGCCCGTTTCAGGGCGCAAACACTGCGCATGCCTCTATGACGCACCAACGCGGCTCATCAGCAAATCGGGCGTTGGGTGCTGTCTTTTCCAGCCAAACGGTTGTCCTTGCCAACCAAGCGCTGTTGTCAGCGCCTGCCTAACTTTCACCTCACGACATTTATAGTCTTCGGCGCTGATGAGGCATCTCATGCACCTTCAAGAACAGCAGCAGTTGTCTGACGCGTGCTGGTTGCTGCGAACGCGCGACTTGGCACCTGAAGAGTTTGTTTATTGGCTGATCGAGTGGTGCGCTCAGGCGCTGCGGGCCCGAAAGGCTGGTGATGCACGTTGACGTGAGCGTACGCATAAACATAAAAATAATGAGGAGCCATTCATGGAATCTGCGATAGACACACACCTTAAATGCCCACGGACGCTGTCGCGCCGTGTGCCAGAAGACTACCAGCCACCTTTCCCGATGTGGGTCGGTCGCGCCGACGAACAATTGAAACAAGTGGTGATGGCTTACCTGGGCGTGCAGTTTCGTAGCGAAGCACAACGTGAACATGCCCTGCAAGCTATGCGGGACATTGTCAGCCGTTTCAGCGTGCCGGACGGGCCGCAGGCGCATGATTTGACGCACCACACAGACAGCAGTGGTTACGACAACCTGATGATCGTTGGCTACTGGAAAGACGCGGCGGCCTATTGCCGCTGGTTGCGATCACCCGACGTGAATGAGTGGTGGACGTCGCCGGAGCGGCTGAACGACGGCCTGGGTTATTTTCGAGAGATCACCGCCCCGCGTGCCGAACAATTCGAAACGTTATACGCGTTCCAGGACCAGTTACCGGGTGTTGGCGCGATCATGGATAAGACCAGTGGCGAGATCGAGGAGCACGGCTATTGGGGGTCGATGCGAGATCGCTTTCCTGTGTCGCAGACAGACTGGATGAGCGCCACGGGGGAACTGAAGGTAGTGGCCGGAGAACCGGCTAAAGGGGGGCGTGTGGTGATCCTGGGCCATGACAACATCGCGCTGATTCGCTCCGGCCAAGATTGGGCTGACGCCGAGGCTGACGAGCGCTCGCTGTACCTGAATGAAATTCTGCCGACGTTGCAGGACGGTATGGATTTCCTGCGCGACAACGGCGCGCCCTTAGGCTGCTACAGCAATCGGTTTGTGCGCAACATCGACCTCGACGGCAATTTCCTCGACATGAGCTACAACATCGGTCACTGGCGTTCGGTCGAAAAGTTAGAGCGTTGGGCGGAATCCCATCCCTCCCACCTACGTATTTTCGTCACCTTTTTTCGTGTGGCGGCGGGGCTGGTGAGGTTGCGCTTGTACCACGAGGTTTCTGTCTCGGACGCCAAGAGCCAAGTGTTCGAGTACATCAACTGTCATCCGCAGACCGGCATGTTGCGTGATGCCGTTGCCGCGCAGACCTGAGTCTCAGTACTGACCCATTCGTGCCGCAGAGCACGGGTCTTTCTTGCGCTGCGACACCTGACTCCTCTTCTTTTTTGGCCCCTATCTCTAGCGCATGGGGTTGGGCCTTTTTTTGTCTGGAATTTGATCATGAACTTGAATCGAATCGTCTTTGTTCTAGGCATGCTGCCGTTTATCAACTGCCAAGCCATCGAGGTATCACCGGGTGACTTCGAGCCGCTGCCCGCGGGTGCCAATGCTCTATTGTTTTACTACCAACATGCTGAACGCTCCGATCTTTATCAGAACGGTCATAAAGTCTCTGATAACGCCAAACTCAGCTCAGACGTGGGGATCCTGCGTTATATCCACGCGGTAGGCCTCTCGGAGAACCTCTCGTGGGAGCCGCAGCTATTGCTGCCGTTTGGCTATATGAATGCTTCAGGTGATGTCGGTGCTCTGGGTGATACACACGGCTTTGGAGATCCGATCATCGCGGCCCCCTTGAAGTGGACGTTACCCACGGCCAATAAAGACGTTTTTGCGCTGGCGCCCTATCTGTCCATCCCCATTGGTAGTTACAACAAAAATGACGCTTTGAACCTAGGCGAAAACCGCTGGCGTGCGACGTTACAAGCGGCTTACATCCACCATTTTTCAGAAAAGTGGGCGCTGGATACTGTCGCCGATGCTTCCTGGGTCTCGGCTAATAAAGACTTCGGTGCGACAAGCGCCAAGCTCGAAGAGGGGACGCGGTACGAGTATCAGGCTGCTGTTCGCTACCAATGGACGCCAAGCACCACATTTGGCGTGGGTGGCGGCTACGTCACGGGCGCTGCCACTACCGTGGATGGCGTTGACCAGCACGACGGGGTTTCAACCTCTTATGGGCGTTTTACCGTGACTCACTTCGTCGATCCGACGCTTCAGATACAGGCACAGATCGGCAAGGATATCCAAGTTGATCAAGGCTTTAAAGAAGGCGCACGACTGAATTTACGGGTCTTAAAAGTGTTCTGAGAACGCTGTCTTTTTCAGCCAAATGCGTGTCCTGATCAACCAAGCAAACGCGGCAAAAGATACCTAATTTGTTCTCCAGAGACACTCAGATTGATTTGACCCCGAAGGCTCGGAAAGCGGTTGAACACCCCCCCGAGCCCTCCCTCTGATCATCGATGAAACCAAGGAAAGACATGGCCATTATCCGACCCACACTGGATCAGCTTCAGGACATCGCAAACCAGTTGCACATAACGCTGACGCTGGAACAGGCAGCGCTTTATCTGGAACTGATGCAGACAAGTTTCGATGCGTACGATCTGGTCGACGAGTTGCCTGACTTTGTTCCGACCATTCGCTACGAGCGCAGTTCGGGCTATCGGCCCTCGAACAAAGAAAACCCGCTGAACGCCTGGTATTACAAGGCCGAGGTGACGGGGGCCCGTGAGGGCTTGCTGGCCGGAAAAACCGTGGCGCTCAAAGACAACATATCGTTGGCAGGCGTGCCGATGATGAATGGCGCAGCGCCTTTGGAAGGTTTTATTCCTGGGTTCGACGCGACCGTGGTGACGCGTTTGCTGGACGCAGGAGCGACAATCCTGGGCAAGGCTACCTGTGAGCATTACTGCTTGTCTGGCGGCAGTCACACCTCTGATCCAGCGCCCGTACATAACCCCCATCGTCACGGTTATGCCGCAGGTGGTTCTTCATCGGGCAGTGCGGCACTGGTCGCCGCGGGTGAGGTGGACATCGCCGTGGGTGGAGACCAAGGCGGGTCGATCAGAATCCCGTCATCGTTCTGCGGTACCTACGGCATGAAACCCACCCATGGTTTGGTGCCTTATACCGGCATCATGGCCATTGAAGCCACGATTGATCATGTCGGCCCCATTACCGCTAACGTGCTCGACAACGCGCTGATGCTGCAAGCCATGGCTGGCTCGGACGGACTCGACCCGCGTCAGGCTGCGCCTCAAGTCGATGACTATTGCCGCTACTTGGGGGCGGGGGTCAAGGGGCTCAGAATCGGCGTGCTGCAAGAAGGATTCGAACTTGCCAATCAGGACCCTCGCGTCGCTGAGAAAGTGCATGCCGCCATCGCCCGTCTTGAGGCATTGGGGGCTCATGTCGAGTCGGTGTCCATTCCCGAACACACCCTTGCAGGCTCGCTATGGCACCCCATCGGTTGTGAAGGGTTGACCATGCAAATGATGCACGGCAACGGATCAGGCTTTAACTGGAAGGGGCTTTACGATGTTGGCCTGCTGGACAAACAAGCCAGCTGGCGCGATCAGGCCGAGCAATTATCGGCGTCGCTGAAACTGTGCATGTTCGTCGGTCAATACGGCCTCAAACAGTACAACGGTCGTTATTACGCCAAAGCGCAAAACCTTGCCCGCTTTGCCCGTCAGGGCTATGACCAAGCGTTTCGAACCTATGACCTACTGGTCATGCCGACCACGCCAATCCTTGCGCAGCCGCACCCACCTGTAGGGTGCTCGATCACGGAGTACGTGGCTCGTGCGCTGGAGATGATCGGCAACACTGCGCCGCAAGACATCACGGGGCACCCGGCAATGTCGATCCCATGCGGTCTGATAGACGGCTTGCCGGTTGGGCTGATGCTGGTCGCTAAACACTACGCAGAAGGAACGATTTACCAAGCGGCAGCGGCGTTCGAAGCCTCTGTCGATTGGCGCACGCTTTAAGCCTTTTTACAGGCACTCCGACGTCCTGAAGACCAATAAGAAAACTTGCAGCTTCATAACCGCGCTGACTGATAAGGAGTTATCCCATGAGCACACCTGTTTCCACTGCGACATCGTCTACACCGGGTGAGAGGGCGAGGGCGTTATTTGCAGTCCTTAAGAATAAAGAGCTCATTCCTGAAGGCTATATCGAGCAGATCACTCAACTGATGGAGCACGACTGGAGCCCGGAAAACGGCGCTCGAGTGGTCGCAAAGGCTTGGGTTGATCCGCAGTTCCGGGCGCTCTTGCTCAAGGACGCAACGGCTGCGTGCGCTCAGTTCGGATACACCGGCCCGCAGGGTGAATACGTCGTCGCTCTAGAAGATACGCCGGACCTTAAGAATGTCATTGTTTGTAGCCTTTGCTCCTGCACCAACTGGCCTGTGCTGGGTCTGCCACCTGAGTGGTACAAGGGCTTTGAGTTTCGTGCGCGTCTGGTTCGGGAGGGGCGCACGGTTTTGCGTGAACTGGGGACTGAGTTACCGAGTGACGTGGTCGTTAAGGTGTGGGACACCAGCGCTGAAAGCCGTTACCTAGTGCTACCCGTAAGACCTGAAGGCTCAGAAAACATGAGTGAAGAGGCGCTTCAGAAGTTAGTGACTAAAGACGTGCTGATCGGCGTAGCCCTGCCGCGTGTTGGCTGAGAAAAACAACTCATCATCGTTCAATTCCCGGAGTTTTGATTATGGATGGCTTTCACGATCTCGGTGGTTTCCAAGGCTTTGGAAAAGTACCTCATACCATTAACAGCTTGAGCTACAAGCAAGTCTTCAAGCAGGACTGGGAGCATCTGGCCTACAGCTTGATGTTCATCGGTGCCGACCACATGAAGTTGTTCAGCGTGGATGAGGTGCGTCATGCCGTCGAACGTCTGGACGTTCGTCAACATGTCGGAACGGAGTATTACGAGCGCTACGTCATTGCGACCGCCACCTTGATGGTCGAAAAAGGCGTGATTACCCAAGGAGAGCTTGATGAAGCGTTGGGCTCTCACTTCAAGCTGGCGAACCCCGCACATGCTTCGGGCCGTACGGCGATCACCGGTCGAGCGCCTTTTGAAGTGGGTGAGCGCGTTGTCGTTCGAGATGAGTATGTGGCGGGCCACATACGCGTACCGGCTTATGTCCGGGGCAAAGAAGGCGTGATTCAACACCGCACCACGCACCTCTGGCCTTTCCCTGATGCGATTGGCCATGGTGATTTGACGGCGGCCCACCAACCTTCGTACCACGTCGAGTTCCGCGTTAAAGACCTTTGGGGTGATGCGGCAGATGACGGGTTCGTGGTGGTCGACCTGTTTGAAAGTTACCTGGGCAAGGCTGACCGCTCGCAAGTGGTGAGCGCATGATTGACGGCGCCGTGGCGGGCAGACTGCCGGTGACCGTGCTATCTGGCTTCCTCGGCGCCGGTAAAACAACACTGCTGAACCATATCTTGCGCAATCGCGAAGGTTTGAAAGTAGCGGTCATCGTCAATGACATGAGTGAGGTCAACATCGATGCCGAGCAAGTGCAGCGCGAAGTGTCGTTGCGCCGCGGTCGCGACGAGTTGATCGAGATGAGTAATGGCTGTATCTGCTGCACGCTTCGCGCTGATTTGCTGGAGCACATCAGTGAGCTTGCACGTCAGCAGCGTTTCGATTACTTGCTCATAGAATCCACCGGAATCTCCGAGCCAATGCCGGTCGCGCAGACCTTCGCCTTCCTTGACGCGGATGGCTTCAGCCTCAGCGAGTTGGCGCGGCTTGATACATTGGTGACAGTGGTCGATGGCAGCTCTTTTCAGGCGTTGCTGGGGTCGCATGAGACCGTGGCGCGCGAGGAGGATGAGGGTGTACAGCGCCCTCTGACGGACCTTCTGATTGAACAGGTGGAATACGCCAACGTTGTTCTCGTCAACAAACGCGACCTGATTGGTGAGGCTGATTACCAAGCGCTGTGTGCGATTATCGCGGGCCTTAACCCGACCGCACGAATCCTCCCGATGACTCAGGGTAATGTTGAGTTATCCAGCATCTTGGGCACCCATCTGTTTGATTTACCCAGCCTTGCGTCATCCCCCGGCTGGATGAGAAAAATGGAGGCTAGCGATACACCGGTCTCTGAGTCGGACACCTATGGTGTGACGTCGTGGGTTTACCGTGAACGAGCGCCTTTACACCCGCAGCGTTTTCTTGATTTTCTCGAGCGGCCTTGGTGCAACGGTTGGCTATTGCGCAGCAAAGGCTACTTTTGGCTCGCCAGTCGGCACTTGGAAACAGGCCTGTTGGCGCAAAGCGGCAAGCGATTTCAGTGGGATTATGTCGGCCATTGGTGGAACTTCACCGACCCGTCGCAATGGCCACAGGACAAATATCGGTTGCAAGGCATCATGGCCCAGTGGGACAGCACCGTCGGCGATTGCCGGCAGGAGTTGGTCTTTATCGGTCAGGGGCTCGATACCGACCTGTTACAGCGCGAGCTCGACGCGTGCTTGCTGAGCACCGATGAAATAGCCGCTGGACCGCTGGCCTGGTTGGCGCTGCCGGGAGCAGCGGCCTTTGACAGTGCTGCGTTGTCGACGCGAGCCATGCAGTCATTGTCGGTTGAGCCCATCTGAGCGAGGTGTTACATGCACTTTTTCAACCGAACCACCCGATGGATACTGATGCCGCTTGCTGACACGCTGGAGCAGCCTGACTGTGTAGGCGCGCCATTGTCGTCGAAAAATCCTTTGTTGCGACGCATCCTGACAGGCGCGGAGCACGTGTTACACGAGCGCAGACTGCTGAAAGAGCAAGCACAGGCGCTGACCTTGGAAGTGGCCGAGTTACGCGGACGTCTCGCAGAGCGTGACGCTGTTGTGAAACAGTGGGCGTCCCGTTGGGCGCTTATCACTCAAGGCTGCAGTGAGCTGTTTTGGGAGTTGGAACTGAGCGGCCCCCCTCCGCTTGCGCTGGAATCTGTGATGGTGTGGTCGGGGCGTGAATCACCTCAAGCCCAAAGTATTGACCGGTTCGGCCGTTGGGGCGAGCGGCTACATCCCGCTGATCGTCAACGTCATTTAGATGCCCTTGCCCAGCACTTGGCGGATCGTAGTGGGCGCACCCCCTTTGCGCTCGATGTGCGAATGAGTCTGGCACCAGACGGTCACTACCGGTGGTACAGGGTCTGCGGTGAATCGTGCCGAGACCCCCACGGCGTACCTGTGGCCATGGGCGGAAGCCTGCGGGATATTCATGAACAGCACCTGCGCGATGAAGAACTCGAACTGGCGGCGATGCGCTTCGAGATTTCTCGAGAAATGCTCCATGACGGACTGTGGGACATCGAGGTCGTTGCCGGTGACCCGGCGAACCCCAAAAATACCATCTGGTGGTCTTCGCAAATGCGCAGGCTGCTGGGGTATACCACTGCCGAGGAGTTCCCCAATACATTGGAAAGCTGGACCTCACGCTTGCATCCCGAGGACAGCACACGGGCAATTGGCGCTTTTGTCGCCCACGTCGACGACCGAAGCGGCAAAACCCCGTTTGATGTTGAGTATCGGCTTAAGCACAAGAATGGTCTTTACCGCTGGTTTCGCGGCCGGGGCCAGACCCGGCGTGCCGAGGACGGCTCTGCGCAACGCGTGGTGGGCGCCATCACCGATATTCATGCCAACCATGAAGAAAGCGTGATGCGCGACGCTCAGGAACACCAGCACCGTGTGATGCAGGAAACACTCAGCAAGCTAACCCAGATTGTCGCCACTATTCAGGGGATAGCCAGCCAGACCAACCTCTTGGCTTTAAATGCCGCGATTGAGGCAGCGCGAGCGGGCGAGGCTGGGCGGGGGTTTGCAGTGGTTGCAGATGAGGTCCGCAAACTGGCCACCCGTACCAGCAAGGCCACCCAGCAAGCTGTCGACATGATGGACGGCTAGGCACATGAAAGACAGCATCGCCATTCAACTGGTTCGTGAAGCGCTGCGTGAATGTCAGTTAGACCCTGACATGCTGCTTAGAGAGGCTGGTATTGACCCCGCCTGCCTGAGCGATGACACGGCTCGGGTATCCACCCAATCCTATGCCAACCTATGGCGCACAACGTCTTCTCGTCTTGATGATGAGTTTTTTGGCATGGACCCGCGCCCTCTGCGCCGAGGCAGCTTCGCGTTTCTATGTGAGGCGAGCATTACTCAACCCACGCTTGGCGAAGGGCTGGAAACGGCGCTGGGATTTCTCTCGTTGATGCTCCAAGGGTTTGACGCGCATTTGGTTCGCCACTCCACTCACATCGAAATAGCCCTGCGTGAGCAACACGCGGCGCCCAAGCGCGCCTTTGCCTATTTCACCTACTGGATGATCGTCCATGGCGTGGCCTGCTGGTTGGTCGGTCGTTGTATTCCGATTTTAGCGGTCGAGTCACGTTGCTCGCCGCCCGCGTTCATTGATGATTACCACGTGATGTTCACGCGTAATCTGCAATTTGAATGCCCCACGACGCGCCTGATGTTTGCAGCGCAATGCCTGGATTATCCCATTCGCAGGACCCCCAAAGAATTGCAGAGATTTCTTGCTAGGGCGCCGGCCAATATCTTGGTGAGATACCGTGCGCCAGACGGATTGGGACGGCGTATCCGCCAGGCTTTGCGCGAGTCACCGGCAGCGCAGTGGCCGCCGGTCGAAGGCGTGGCAGGACGTTTTAACACATCGGTTTCAACGTTGCGTCGGCGCTTGGCCGAGGAAGGGCAAAGCTACCAGACGCTTAAGGACGGTGTACGCAAAGAAATGGCGATCACCGCGATGAACAACCCGCGCATGACGCTTGAAGCCATCGCTGAATATTTAGGCTTTGAAGACGTCAGCTCTTTCCACAAAGCCTTTCGCAAGTGGACGGGAGAAAGCCCGGGGCACTATCGTCGTTTTAATGTGGGCTGTGGCCAAAACGATCAACGCAATTGAGTTGTTTTGCCATTGTTTGACTCAAAAAATGCATAACAATAAGCGCTCCAGACAGAGAACTGCGGCGTGGATACAAGGGTTTGTGAGCACGCGCACTACGAGGAATTGTTTGTGCTAAGTCGAGCAGACGTTCAGAACAAAGCCTTGGAGTTATTCAGGGAGCGCAGTTTTAGCCAAGTCAGCATGCGTGAGTTGGCCGCCTATATCGGAATAAGTCCGGGGGCGATTTACCACCATGTAGAGAGCAAAGAAGCGTTGCTGTTCGAGTTACTGAGCGAGCTGTATCAGGCACTGTTGTCTCAGGTTCAACTGATCAAAAAACGACGAATGACACCTGAGCAACGCTTGGCCCAATTGATCGAATGCCATCTTCATTTGCATGAAAACATGGCCGGGCATTTCAAGTTGGCGGTCATGGACGTCAATTGTCTAAGCGCGCCAATAGAGGCACGTATCGAGCGTCTGAGGTTTGCCTATGAGTCAGAGATCGTGGGCCTAGTCAGCCAGCTAAGCCAACAACCTGGCGGCCCCTTACGCGAAGGGGCACTTGCGGCCATTTTGCCTCTGCTCAACAGCCTGCCGACATGGTTGAGCCCCACGATGGATAAAGCCCAGCGTCAGCTTATTACTAAGACCATAGCCGATGCGGTGGTGCGGGCAATAAGGTTTCTGCCTTGAGCGGGTGAGGGGGCCTGCTTTTTTGCCTGTACCACGCGCGTGCTGCTTTAGTGCGTCGTCAAACCATCCAGCGATTTGTCCACATACGCCTTGGCCAGCTCCACCAGGTGCATGCAGGACAACACCAAACTGCGCGAATGCCCGCTCAAGCCATTCCCCGCCTCACTCGCCGAAGCACCCGCGCAGCGCAACAAGTCTGACGCTTGGGCCAAAGCCGCTTCTACATTGACGTTGTCGGGTATGGCATACGTGGCCTGATCCACGTGCCGTGGAGGCTTATGGTCGTGCAGGTAGTAATTGAGGGCGCGCTCGGTGGCCGCGCGGTCTAACGACAGTGCATCGCACTGAGCAGCAGTTTGCAGGGGTAGGGCGGGTGGATCGGGAACCAGCTTTTTCATTGTTACAACTCCTAGGGTGTTTAAGGAGCTGTCACTTGTCGCGACTAAACGAATGGGTGGCAGCCATGCGCAGGTTAGTCGACCGGTCACCTAGGAACCCGGCGCGCCACATGGGCGCCCTGCGCACGGCCACCATAAAACGCAGGCCAAGAAAAAGCGCCTCGCGGAGGTGGCGCCTTGCGCCTAGGGAACACGGGCGACTAAACCCGACCGCTGTTTTGCAGCGATGGGCCGAGACTATTCCCCGAAATGATCAGGCACAAGCGAACGGAAGTTTCTAGGATGTTTCAGCGGATTGAAAGGGAAGCGTCGTACGAAATGGCTGATTTTTAAAGCTTAACCAGCCCTCTGTAGCCGCTGCCGCAGGCTGCGATAAGGGCCGCAGGACCTTCAAAAGCGGGGTCGCTGCGCAACCCATCGCAGCCTTCGTTCCTCGTCAGCGACTACAGGCTATTTATCGACAGGCACAAAAAAGCCCGCACTAGGCGGGCTTTCTCGTTGGTTTCATTTCATCTTGCGATGTGGTGAAACCGGTGTTTGGTGGTACACAGTCATTTGAACTGGTGTTCCAAGTGGCTGTAATTAAAGGGGTTGTATGCATTGTTGTCAGTTAGGGATACATATGGGGATACAGGGTGGTCTTTACTGCCCATACCCCCCCCCTCCCATTTTTCCCGACTTTGCGCAGAGAGGGGGGCGAGCGGTCTAGAGCTGACCACCTAAAAACCTTAGACTCCCCCCTGCCTTTTCGGTGAGAGTTCTCCTGCTTTCCGATACCCCGATTTTTTGGTGTTCCGCGTGTTCGCGGTGTTCCTTTCGCGCTGAAGGCCAACAAAATCAAGGGTTTGAGGGATGGAACACGTTCCTCGCAATAAAGAACACACCTGTTATCTAACAGATGCCGGTGTTCTAAACAGGCATTAAAAAGCCCGCTGCATGAGCGGGCTCCAACACGGTTAGCTATGCCTGTCAGGGTACAGTCGCACCAAGCTCACCATTCACATCGACGATCAACACTGCACCTGGGGCGAACACCGCAAGACCGGCGCGCAGTTCACCGAGCAAGGTGACCATGTTGGTCGTGAAGTTCTGCCCGTCCTCACGGCTTGCCAACAGGGAAGGCTGCTCGCGATCGAGGATGGCAGCTTGAGCCGGGTCCATCACGATGGAGATGTTACGAGCAAGGCTTGGGGTCAGCACCACCGGTACGTTCCACAACGTCAATGGCGAAGGGTCTCGAGGGCTACCCAATACGTATTGACCGTCTGCGCCCTTCTGAGACGCAATGATCTGCCAATCAACAGGGTTCATGATGATCAGCCCAGGCTTCCAACCATTTGCCTGAAGATTGACCACCGCAGCGCCAATGCGATCAGTGGGAGTGAGCGTGGCGGGGTCGGCTACACCGCTCGGTACGAAATCCATACCCAGCTCTACCAACCCTTTGATTTTACCTTTCCCACCAGCCCCGGCGACGATCTCGCTTTCTAGCTTGGCGAGAACGCCATACTCCAAGAGATTCATCAGCTTTTGGCCGAGCGCAGGAGCATCGGAGAGTACCTGAACCGATGCCTTCGTCCAGTGAGCTACCGTAGCGATGTTTGCAGTCTCTGGAGTCATTTCAAAGCTGGATTCAGATTTTTGTTGACCTTCCTCAGTCTGGAACGCTGCTGTGTTGACGTAGTTTTGCAACTGCATGTATTCGAAAGAGCTTGAGTCAACTGGCAGAGACGGAATCACATCCAACAGCGTGAGCGGGCGACGAGGGTCGTTGTAGATGCCCTCAGCTCTTTGAGGCTGAACGTCGAATCCAGTAGTGCCTGCGACACCTTGCCCGGAGTTGGTAAGCGCTTTGAGCGTAATGCCCTCAATCTGTACCCGGCCAGTAGAAGTGGCACCATTAGCCAAGGATTTAAATTGCTCACTATGTGAGAACTCGCCAATCAGTCCTTTTGTGTCACTGCGTTCCATACTGCCTCGCTTGATGATGCTGCCAGTTGCATCGATAATGTCGCCAGTTTTCATGTCTTGAAAAGTACCGGCCTTAAGTCCACCGCCAACAACGTCAACATAAGACAGGTTTTTTCGAATACCCAATTTTTTATCAACTTCAGCACTTAGGTCACTGACCTGGTTTTTTACAGTCGCAATATCCGATTGAATTCCGGCGCGAAAGCCTTCCATAGCGTTGGCGTGTTCTTCAAGAGCTTTTAATACGATCTCATTGCTCATCTTAATTTGTCCTCAATGTTTTAGTGATTTCTTCAAGTCTGCTTGCAATTAATGCAAGTTCTTGGCTGTTATCACTCTGTTCATCTCGGACAAGAGCAGACCAGCCGCCCGACATAAGCCTTTTGGCTTCGCGGGATGAAAGCCCAAGTGCGTCGCGCACTTGCCTTTCGAATTCTCTGGGGTTGTTTGGGTTAAAGGATTTAACCTCAGTAATAATGGCATGTTTGTTGGCTGGTAAGGATACCAAGCTAACTTCTAATAGATCTATTTCTTTTACCAGACTCAGACCTGCGCCTAGCGGCTTGGCATCCAGCATGAAAAAACCAATGCTCATTGCTAGAGCACCATCTTTCATAAGCGCATAACTCTCTTTTGCAAGCGCAACATCAAGTGTTAGCTTGCCGGAAACAAGCAGTCCTCGGCTATCCTCAACCATAGACATCCAGACGCCTACAGGTTGATTTCTATTATGCTGCCACAACATTGCAGGCTTTGTCCCTTCAGCAGAGTGGCGTGAAAGGCTTTTTTTGAAGGCCCCAGGCTCAATAACATGCCCCTGGGAATCAGGATCGCCACCAAAAGTTGAGGCATATCCTGAGAACTCACCGGTGCGGGTTTGATTGGCGTCTAAGAGCTTAAGATGAAGTGGTGCAGAGTGGAATGTGTGCATATAAAAGTCCATAAGTGACAAATATGATATTTGCCGCTCAGGGTCGCATCACGCGCAACTGTAACGGGTGTAAAGCGCGTCACACGCTTTACACTGTCATTATCTTACGGTGCGCCGAAAATGCAAGCGGCAATTATGGGGTTTAAGCCGAGATAGATTGTCGGGCTGAATCCAGGTCAAGTAGCGCCGAAGCATTAACTATATATGCTCTTGTCTTGGGCATTCCCGGTAGTGAAATTGACTGTGAAGCCTTTCCATCGCCTGCTGGTTCAAGGATGCCTCGTTTTATCAACTCTTTATTTACGGCAACTACGTTCATTCCTTTGAACACGTCGTCTCGCCAAGTTGTAGCTAGGAAGTAGTATGTAACGGACGTATAGGTTTCATCACCCAGGCCATGTTCAATCGTTCTCCTGAAACCCAGGCGATCAGTAGTTCGTGGGGCGTGATCGTCTGTTTTGGCCGCAATGGCGTCCCATCTAGTGAATCGGCTTTCCCCATACCGCTCGATTACGCCCCTCAACCGCGAAATGATGGCGTCACCTTCCATGTTTCCAGCTCCACCACGCTCGCCGAGCCAGGCTGCCAAGCAGACCTCCGCTGCTTTAGTGGCCGTTCCGTCCGGCCACCCAGTGACTCCAAGTGCGGTTGCAAGCTCACCGGCTGCTGCCGCTAAGCCAAATCTGCCAGCGGCACGCTGTGCTTGCCCGCTGGCGTTGGGCGGCAATGACTCAGTGACAAAGCGTTCCACAGTCCGTCGCATAAGGATGCGATAACCTTCGATTTGACCGGGCGCGCAGAGGTTGTTCAGGAACTCCAACAGTGGGGCGCCGTAGTACTTTCCTGCCCGCGCTTTCAACGCATCAGAGAGCGCCGCAGCATCTGCGAAGCCATGGAGCGCCTCAAACATACCCATCCCTTTCCCTGCGTCAGCGGGCACAGCAAGTAGACGAACTTCCATGCCCGCTTTCAGTTCCTTATGAGCCTCAGACATGTGCTGAGCCAGTGTTTTTTCACCGGTAGAGAGAAATAGCAGCCTCCACTCTTGAACCTGTCTCCCCACCAGCCCGCGATCGTTAGCGCGCGCTTTCCCGGCCCCATTACCTAGCATATAGACCGTTTCCCCGATAATGCGGGGGTCGCACATTCCGATCTCATCCAAAACTAACAAACCGTCTGAGTGCGCCGCCGCTATCGATTCCAAGGCGTTATCAGTTGACCGCCAGGAACGCACCAATCGTTGGCCGCCGTAAACTGAGGCTGCTACCTGCAGGTGCGTAGTCTTCCCACCCGAGCTATCACCGTACAGATGGAATCCCCCCGACTCCTGTCCCAGCAGATGCAGCAGCGGGCCTGCGAACGCAACACATACGACAAAGGCCAGGCGGTGGTTATCGACGCACAGCGCACCGATGTTGCGTTGCCATTGATCGAGTGAGCCGGATCGGCTGATCGGCGGAAGTTGAGCCCCTGCATCGTAAAAATGCAGCCGCTCCGGGCCTACCCCTATCTGCTGATCCGGCAGCAAATAAGCATTGCCTTGCCAGCCAAGCCTAGTCACCAACCGAGCTCGATCTTTACTGTCATAGCCTTGCAGGTAGCTCTGGAGGTCATTGCGTGAATTCCGAGCTGCGCGGGCACCTGCGAGCCGAAGCCCCATATCGACAAGCGGCCCCAGCACTTCTTTGCCAAAGTCACCAGCCATGCTGCGAGCTGGGATGTTCCACCGCTTTCGGTCACCGTCAGGGTCATCGAACTCCACCAGCAAACCCCAGTTGTGGCCTTTTTCGTCCCGTGTACGCGCAAGAATTTCAAGCCGCGAGCATACTGGCCTCGCCTCGCCATCCTCACTCGAGTAGAACACGCCATCCGCGGTGACACGAAAGCCGGTTGAGTGGGACGAATCCGGTTTTTGCTTGGCGTGGCCAACCTCTTTTTTGGCGGGGCTCAAGCCTGCAATCAGCGCATCAAGTCGCTCGCTGGTCCATCCAGAGGACTCAAAATCCGCCGCATCGTCCCCTTCGGAAAGCTGATCGCTTAGTGCGGCTATCGGAACGCTCCGTATTGACCCTGCGCCGATTTTGAGCAGGTGTTTTTCGATCTCCACCATGCAATGCAAGCCCGGACTATCGTTGTCTGGCCAGAGCAATACATCACGGCCTACCAAGGGAAGGAAATCCGCTTTTTGCCAAGAGTTCGTGCCGTTGAGCCAGCACGTAGAGACGTAGCCAGGCAGCAGCTTTCCGGCAGCATCGGCGGCTTTTTCACCCTCACATAAAACGACAGGATCAGCAGGACGTTTCGACAACTCATCTAGACGCAAAAGTGGCCGAGGTGCATTCAGACCTTGCCACCGCCACTGACTGGATCCGCGGGCATCTTTGCACCATGTCAGCGGCGCGAACACCTTGCGTGTTGTACCTCTGTCATCTAGGCCCAGGTCAAAGCGGTAGAGGGCCATCAGTGGCTGGCTGGAGGCGTCCCGATAGATCCATACCCTCGATGGCGCCCCGTGCTGGCGATGCTTAGCCGGAATCTTACGCATGGCGCTGTCTGGGATTGGAAGTATGGGCACCCACGCGGCTGTTTTGCTGAGAGGCGATTTTTCATTGTTTGAGGTGCCGACGGTTACGCCTAGAAAGTCAGCGAGCTTGTTGCATGCCTCAACGTCTGTACCGCCATCTAGATAACGCACTAGGTCAATCAGGTCTCCACCCTTATCTCCGGTTGCGAAGTCCGACCAGGTGCCTTTGCTCAGGTTCACCTTGAACGATCCGGCGTGTTTGTCTGTGCGGGTTGGGTTTGGGGCGGTGTATTCCTTGCCGCCGCCTTCGCGTTTTCCGTTGGGTAGCCAGTGAGTCAGTACGCGTTCAATGTCCTTCAGGGAGGCAGCTTTCACATCAGCGAAGCTGGGCCGTCTTTGAGAGCGGGTCATGCTTTATCATCCGCGCGAAAAATTCCGTTAGCGGCATCATCAATAATAGCTTTCGCCATTTCCCCTAAGTAATGAGCTGCCCAAATTACACTGCCAGAGTCATCTCCTGCGCCGCCAAGCAGGGTGAGGTAGTTGACGCAGCTCATCAAGCATGAAGCATGCTCCAAGGCATCAATTACAGGTACGTCAGGATTTACTTTGAATAAGTGAATACCATCCACAGGCGAGAAGTTCACTGTGGTGGTCTAATTTCCCCGGACACCTCGATAGGTGGAAAATACATCTATCGAGGAACTCTCCATGACTAAAAAAC
>NZ_JBEOPQ010000048.1:0-45402 GCF_040310285.1 Pseudomonas sp. HY2-MNA-CIBAN-0224
AGCTTGCCTCGCGATCTTTCAAGATCAAAAGATCGCGAGGCAAGCTCGCTCCTACAGGCGTGTTGGGCTATCCGGCCTTTACGACCTTCCTGAACATCTGCCGCGCCTTGCCCGTCAGGCGTTTGAGCCGCGACTCTTTGTCGGGTGCGCTCAAACCTTGCTGCTTGAGCCAGTCTTTCCAGCGAATGCGTTCTTCGCTCACCACCCAGCCCTCTTGCGGCGCAAAACTTTCCGCCAGGTACACGCCTCGGGTGCTGGCCGGTTTCAGTTGATCCTTGTGCAAGGTGTACAGCTCGGCGCACGGCTGGCCGTCGGTCAGCGGCATCAGGTACAGGTCCGGGCGCTTGCGGTTGAGGCGGGCGACCAGTTGATCCCCTTCCAGACGCTCATCAACATGAAACAGGCTCAGTGACTTGGCTTCTTTGGGCACTTCAAGGCGCAGGTCGTAAATCAGTTGCAAAGAGGCGGTGGGCAAGTGCACATAGGCTCGCGGGCGCTCAAGCAACGGCTGGTTGGCGCAGCGCACCGGGCGCGCCGCGCCGGAAAACGGCGTCAGGCGAAACGACAGCGCTTCACGGTAATGCAGCGCGCTGGCGTAGGGCGCTGGCAGCCAGATGTCGTTGAAACGCCCGCTGAGCCAGCCTTCGGGGGTCTCCAGCAGGCACTCTTCGGCCACTTCCTGAACCGCCGTGTGCAAGGGCAAGTTGACCTCATGGGCCGGTACGTAGCCGGAGATCAGCTTGAGCACCACGTCACCCCGGTCCTGACGGCGCTGGCGCACCAGCACCCAGTAATCGCGGCCTTGCCAATGCAGCGTCAAACGCACCGACACGCCGAGGTTGGCCAGCTCCAGCGTGAAACGTTCGGTGTCGGCAACGCTGACCGGGCGGCGCTTGCTCAGGGTTTGCGCGAAGTTGAGCGGCATGCCGACACTTTGATAACTCAAGCCTTCTGCCGTGGCTTCGACAAGCAACGGCAGGGTTTTGAAGTCGCTGGGGTTCTTACGGATGAGCATTCGCGGCATGTCGGCTCCTTCTTGCGTCGGGGTCGGCCGAATCGGCGGCTTTAGGCGCTACGCAAAACCTGCGCAACCATTGCCACGTTATGGGCCAAGTGCAGCGGATTGATAGTGCCGACAATAGCACTGGCAACCCCGTGATGGCCAAACACCAGTTCGAAGCTGGCGCGCACCGGGTCGATGCCGGGCTTGAGGCACACATGGCCGCTGGCCAGGGCCTTTTTCACCAAAATGGCTTTGCCATGGGCAGCGGCGTAGTCGATTACCGCCTTCTCGGCTTGCTCATTGAGGTTGTAGGTGACCATGGCGCAGTCGCCGTTTTCCAGGGCCTTGAGACCGCCTTCGACGGTTTTGCCAGAAAAGCCGAAACCACGGATCTTGCCCTCGCGCTTCAGCTCGGCAAGGGTGGCGTACACCTCGCTGTCGTTGAGGATCGCCAGGTCGTTGCCGTCCGAGTGCACCAGCACCAGGTCGATAAAATCCGTTTCCAGACGTTGCAGGCTGCGTTCTACCGAGCGGCGGGTGTGTTCGGCGCTGAAGTCGTGGCGCGACTCACCGTTGTCGAACTCTTCGCCGACCTTGCTGACAATCACCCAGTCCTGACGCTGGCCGCGCAACAGCGGGCCCAAGCGTTCTTCGCTGCGGCCATAGGCGGGCGCGGTGTCGATCAAGTTGATGCCCAGGTCGCGGCTCAGTTTGAGCAGCATCTTGGCTTCCTGGTCATCCGGGATCTGAAAACCGTTGGGGTACTTCACCCCTTGGTCGCGGCCCAGCTTGACGGTGCCAAGGCCCAGCGGCGACACGTGCAGGCCGGTGCTGCCCAGCGGGCGCAAAAAGTCGTGCAGGGTCGCCTGGCTCATGGCAGCAGTTGCTCCCAAGCGGTTTTGCCTAGTGGCGGGCGAGGGAAGTCAGGCAGTGCAGGCACATTGCCGGGTTTTATTCCGTCTTGCTCAAGCGCGTTAATGACCCGGTCCGAGAAGTCTGGCGCCAGCGCCAGCTTGGTCGGCCAGCCCACCAGCAAACGGCCTGTATCGGAGACAAACGCGTTATCCGGGCGTACCAGACCGGACTGCGCCGGTTCAGCGCGGTCGACTCGCAGGGTGGCCCATTGCGCCTGGCTCAGATCGACCCACGGCAACAGACTGGCCAGCTCTTTTTTGGCGGCGGCGATTTGTTCGTCCGCGGTGCGGGCCACGCCCTCGGCTTCGGCAATGTCACCGCCCACATACCAGACCCATTCGCCGTTGGCGGCCGGGTGAGTGGTCACGGTGATGCGCGGCTTGGGGCCACCGCCCAGGCAATGGGCATACAGCGGTTTAAGGCTCGGGCCTTTGACCATCACCATGTGCAGCGGGCGCAGTTGCTGGGCAGGGACGTTGATTTCAAGGCTGGCCAGCAGCTCGGCATTGCCTTGCCCGGCGCTGAGCACGATGCGTTGCGCGAGGATATCCAGGCCGTCGACGCGCAGGCCGATCAGGCGCTCATTTTCAAACAGCGGCTCGACCTTTTGCCCTGCCAGCAGGCTGTCACCGGCCAGTTCGGTCAAGCGCTCGACCAGGCTGGGCACATCCACCACCAGCTCGGCCAAGCGATACACCTTGCCCTTGAAACGCGGGTTTTGCAGGGCAGGCGGCAATTGATCGCCTTTAACCTGATCAACCCGGCCGCGCACGGCCTTGCTCGCAAAAAAGCTGGTCAGGTTGCCTGCCAACGTGCCGGGGGACCACAGGTAATGGGCTTCGGAGAGCAGGCGCACGCCGCTCAAGTCCAGCTCGCCATCACCGGCAAGGGCCTCGCGCCAGCGGCGCGGCATATCAGCAATGGCTTCGGAAGCGCCGGTCAGCGCGCCGTGCAGCGCGTACTTGGCGCCGCCGTGAATAATGCCCTGAGACTTCAGGGTCTGTGCGCCACCCAGCGAATGGTTTTCAACCAGCACCGTGGAAAAACCCTGACGACGCAGGCGGGCATTGAGCCAGAGGCCAGCGACGCCAGCGCCGACAATCAGCACGTCGGTGGAAATTACAGATGCCATGGGCGACCTCAGCGTTGAAAGACAAGGCTGGGAGTATACAGCCTGATCCCGACTCTGCCTTTGAGGTGCCCAGAAAAGAAGGGCTACAGTGGCAAAGCTTTAATGCCCTGCCGTTTTGGAAAACAGTTGAATCACCACCACGCCCAGCACAATCAGACCCATGCCGAGCATGGCCGGCAGGTCGAGTTTTTGCCCGTAGATAAACAAGGCGGCAACGCTCACCATCACAATGCCCATGCCCGCCCACACGGCATAAGCAACGCCCACGGGGATGGTGCGCACCACCAGGGTCAGCATCCAGAACGCGGTGGCGTAGCCCACAATCACCAA
Organism: Pseudomonas sp. HY2-MNA-CIBAN-0224; assembly: GCF_040310285.1. Classification (NCBI taxonomy): domain Bacteria; kingdom Pseudomonadati; phylum Pseudomonadota; class Gammaproteobacteria; order Pseudomonadales; family Pseudomonadaceae; genus Pseudomonas; species Pseudomonas sp. HY2-MNA-CIBAN-0224. The sequence continues at coordinate 3,381 of NZ_JBEOPQ010000048.1, forward strand.
AATGAGTGGCAATGGCGTACTGAACCCTTTGACCGCTTTCATTGAAACAGTGGCAATGACTTCAGCGCAGATAGCGATAGCCAGGTAGTAGTAAGCGGTCATGGTGCAATCCTGAGTGTGTGGCGAAGCAATTTAACAGCACGGCATTCTAGTGGTTGTAAAAGTGTGTAGGGGGCCTTTTTGTCGCGCCTTGAAATGGGCGTGTTCGGTGCCATCATCGTGGAGGTCGTTTTCAAGTAAACTCCGGGCCCATGAATAGAACTCTCTACACCTTGCTGTTTCATTTGGGGCTGCCGCTGGTGGCGATTCGCTTATGGCTGCGGGCCCGCAAGGCCTCGGCGTATGCCAAGCGCATTGGCGAGCGTTTCGCGCTGAATATGCCCGCCATGCAGCCGGGCGGGATCTGGGTCCACGCCGTGTCCGTGGGCGAGAGTATTGCCGCCGCCCCGATGATCCGGGCGTTGCTGCAACGTTATCCACAGTTGCCGATTACCGTGACCTGCATGACCCCGACCGGATCGGAGCGCATTCAAGCCCTGTTCGCCGACGAACCGCGCATTCAGCACTGTTATTTGCCTTATGACCTGCCATGGGCCGCCGCACGTTTTCTGGAGCGGGTGCAGCCCACACTGGCGGTGATCATGGAAACCGAACTGTGGCCTAACCATATCCACCAATGCGCCAAGCGCGGCATCCCGGTGGCGCTGGCCAATGCGCGCCTCTCGGCACGTTCGGCCAAAGGCTATGCGCGGTTTGCCAAGCTCACCCGGCCAATGCTCGAAGAGATGAGCCTGATTGCCGCGCAGACCGAAACCGAAGCCGAGCGTTTCCGCCAGTTGGGCGCCCGCCCCGAGTGCGTGCAAGTGACCGGCTCGATCAAATTCGACCTGACGATTGACCCCCAGTTGCTGATCAAGGCCCGCGCACTGCGTGAGCAATGGCAGGCGCTGGAGCGCCCGGTGTGGATCGCCGCCAGCACCCATGAAGGTGAAGACGCCATCGTGCTGGCGGCGCATCGGCAGTTGCTCGCGAGCTACCCGAATGCCTTGTTGATCCTGGTGCCGCGCCACCCGGAGCGCTTTAACGCGGTGTTCGCGTTGTGCCAAAGCGAAGGGTTCGACACGGTACGGCGCTCGGCCGCAACGCCGGTCAGCGCGCAAACACAGGTGCTGTTGGGCGACACCATGGGCGAGTTGCTGTTTTTGTACGCCCTGGCCGACAGCGCGTTTGTGGGCGGCAGCCTGGTAGCCAATGGCGGGCACAACCTGCTGGAGCCAGCGGCGCTGTCCAAGCCGGTGTTGAGCGGGCCGCACCTGTTCAACTTCCTCGAAATCGCCGCGCTGTTGCGTGACGCCGGGGCGCTGGAAGAAGTGGACGATGCGCACGCTTTGGCGGTGGCGGTACGGCGCTTGTTTGAACTGCCGCAAGACGCCCGGCACATGGGCCAGGCCGGTTTGAACGTGATGCTCGCCAACCAAGGTGCCTTGCAGCGCTTGCTGGACGGGTTGGGGCGGTTGCTGAGTCGTTGACGACCCTGTAGGAGCGAGCTTTTGATCTTTAAAAGATCGCGAGCAAGCTCGCTCCTACAGAGTTTTTACTGACCGGCGTTACGAATGTTGGCAGCCGCTTCCTGGGCCAGGTCTGGCGGCAGGAAATCTTTGTCCGGGTTGTAATCGGCTTTCAGGTAACGCGACAACGCATCCAGATCGCCCGGGTTCAACGTGCCCGCCGCCTGTTTAAGGCGCAGGTTGTCGAGGATGTAGTCGTAGCGGCTGTTGTTGTAGTCGCGCACTGAGTTGTACAGCTGGCGCTGGGCGTCGAGCACGTCAACGATGTTGCGTGTGCCCACCTGATAACCGATTTCCGTGGCTTCCAGAGCGCTCTGGTTCGAGATGATCGACTGTTTGCGCGCTTTCACCTGCTCGACATCGGTATTCACCGCGCGGTGCAGGTTGCGGGTGTTTTCTACCACCTGGCGGCGCAGTTGCTCACGCTGCTGCTCGGTCTGGTCCAGACGTGAGTACGACTCGCGCACTTGCGAGCTGGTCAGGCCGCCGCTGTAAATCGGGATGTTCAACTGAATGCCGATGCTGGTCTGGTTGACCGGCCCACCGTAACGCTGGTTCAGGGCGTTCGGGTTGGTCAGGCCGAAGGCATCGTTGTCACCGGTCTTGTATTGCGCCACGGCATCCACGGTCGGTGCGTGCCCGGCCTTGCGCTGCTTGAGGGTCTCTTGCGCGGCGTCTACCGCGTAGTTACTGGCCAGCAAGTTGAGGTTCTGCTGCGCGGCGGTGTCGACCCAGGCTTTGGCGTCGTTCGGCGTGGGCGGCAAAATCGGCAGGCTGTGGCGCATGCCCTCAATGGCGTTGTACTGGCGGTTGGTCAGCGTCACCAACGCTTCAAAGGCGTCTTCGACCTGGCGCTTGGCGAGCATGCGGTTGGCTCGCGCCGTGTCGTAGCTGGCTTGGGATTGCAGCACGTCGGTCTTGTCTGACAGGCCCACATCAAAACGCTCGCGGGACTGGTCCAGTTGACGCTTGAACGCCGCTTCTTCGGCCTTGGTCGCGGCCAGGGTGTCCTGGGCACGCAACACCGAAAAGTAAGCATTGGCGCTTTGCAGAATCAGATTTTGCTCAGTGGCCGAGAGTTGCAGCGCGGCCTGTTCATTGATCGATTCGGCCGCCTTGAGCTGGAACCAGCGGTCAATGCGGAACAGCGGCTGGGCCAGTGTGGCCTGGTAAACCATCAGGCTGCGGTTGGTGGTCATCGATGGCCTGTCGATGGAGGTGCGCACACTGCTCGACTCGGCGCCGCCCGACAGATTAGGCAGCAACCCGGCGCGGGCCTGGGGGACGACTTCCTTTTGTGCCGAGTAGCTGGCACGGGCTGCCGCGAGGTCGGCGTTGTTGTCGACAGCTTCCTGGTAAACGCTGACCAGACCGTTTTGGTTGGACACGGGCGCGGGTGAATCCACAGCCATAGCGTTGGTCGCCCAGGACACGGCGATAGCCAGCGAGAGTTTGCGCAGCATGAGCGATCCCTAGTTCAATAATGCGAAATTGATTGTCGAGGCCGTGTTCTGGCACTCGGAGTTACAAGACGTAGCGAGTGTAGTTGCCGTGACACCTTGCAACAATGCCGTTGTTGCCTCTTTCGTCATGCTGTTTATTTCAGGGTTGGCGTTCTGCCACACACTTCTTTATATTGGCCGTGTTCTTGTCGGGGTGCCTTGCTATGAGGCTGAGATCGAATAATTTCGGATCCCGTTGAACCTGATCAGGTTAGCGCCTGCGTAGGGAACAAGATTTCTCGTCTCCCGGCGAGTCCTCTTGAGTGCCGTCCGGGATCGATTGTTCAAAAAATGATCAATCGTTCGAGGTCGTCACTCAGCACCCAGTCCTTGGGTGCGTCCGTGCTTTTTTCAGGTTCTCCCTCCGACAATCCACCTGGATGCAGTCTGGAGAGCCGTGATGAGTACAACACTAAAAAACGCGATCAATCTCAGTGATTCGGCCAAGGTCGATGAGCAGTCGGTCAAGCCGTTTACCCGCTCGCAAAAAGTTTACGTACAGGGTTCGCGCCCGGACATTCTGGTGCCGATGCGTGAAGTCAGCCTTGATGTCACGCCGACCGATTTTGGCGGTGAAATCAATGCGCCGGTATTGATCTACGACACTTCAGGCCCGTATACCGACCCTTCAGTACAGATTGACGTGCGTAAAGGCCTGGGCGACGTGCGTTCGGCCTGGATCAATGACCGCGATGACACCGAACGCCTGCCGGGCCTGAGTTCGAACTTCGGGCAAATGCGCCTCGAAGACGCCGAACTGACCAAACTGCGTTTCGCCCACGTGAAAAACCCGCGCCGCGCCAAGGCCGGGGCCAACGTCACCCAGATGCACTACGCGCGTCAGGGCATCATCACCGCCGAGATGGAATACGTCGCCATCCGCGAAAACATGAAGCTGCAAGAAGCCCGTGCGGCGGGCCTGCTGGACCAGCAGCACGCCGGTCACAGCTTCGGCGCCAACATCCCGAAAGAAATCACCCCGGAGTTCGTGCGCGACGAAATCGCCCGTGGCCGCGCCATCATTCCGGCCAACATCAACCACGTTGAGCTGGAACCGATGATCATCGGCCGTAACTTCCTGGTGAAGATCAACGGCAACATCGGCAACAGTGCGCTGGGCTCCTCCATCGAAGAAGAAGTAGCCAAGCTGACTTGGGGCATTCGCTGGGGCTCGGACACGGTCATGGATTTGTCCACCGGCAAGCACATTCACGAAACCCGCGAGTGGATCATCCGCAACTCGCCGGTGCCGATCGGTACGGTGCCGATTTACCAGGCGCTGGAAAAGGTCAACGGCGTGGCCGAAGACCTGACCTGGGAGCTGTTTCGCGACACCCTGATCGAGCAGGCAGAGCAGGGCGTGGACTACTTCACCATCCACGCCGGGGTGTTGCTGCGCTACGTGCCGCTGACCGCCAAACGCGTGACCGGCATTGTGTCGCGGGGCGGTTCGATCATGGCCAAGTGGTGCCTGGCGCACCACAAAGAGAACTTCCTCTACACCCATTTCGACGAAATCTGCGAAATCATGAAGGCCTACGACGTCAGCTTCTCGCTGGGCGACGGCCTGCGTCCGGGTTCGATTGCCGACGCCAACGACGCGGCGCAGTTCGGTGAGCTGGAAACCCTTGGCGAGCTGACCAAAATCGCCTGGAAGCACGACGTGCAGTGCATGATCGAAGGCCCGGGCCACGTGCCGATGCAGTTGATCAAAGAGAACATGGACAAGCAGCTGGAATGCTGCGACGAGGCGCCGTTTTACACCCTCGGCCCGCTGACCACCGACATCGCGCCGGGCTACGACCACATCACCTCGGGCATTGGCGCGGCGATGATCGGCTGGTTCGGGTGCGCCATGCTCTGTTACGTCACGCCTAAAGAGCACTTGGGCTTGCCGAACAAGGATGACGTGAAGACCGGCATCATCACCTACAAAATCGCTGCCCACGCCGCGGACTTGGCCAAGGGCCACCCCGGTGCGCAAATCCGCGACAACGCGTTGAGCAAGGCACGTTTCGAGTTCCGTTGGGAAGACCAGTTCAACCTTGGCCTGGACCCGGACACGGCGCGCTCGTACCACGACGAAACCCTGCCAAAAGACTCGGCCAAGGTCGCGCATTTCTGCTCCATGTGCGGGCCGAAATTCTGCTCGATGAAAATCACCCAGGAAGTGCGCATCTACGCCGCCAACCAACGCATTGAAGCGGTCGACGTCGACGTGGCCAAAGGCCTGGCGGAACAGGCCGAGCGCTTCAAGCAGGAAGGCAGTCAGTTGTACAAGAAGGTGTGATGTAAGCAGTTCCCCTTGTGGGAGCGGGCTTGCTCGCGATGCGAACGACGCGGTCTGCATGTGAAACCGTGTCGACACCCTCGCGAGCAAGCCCGCTCCCACGGGTTTGATTTTCCGGCACCTTCTTTCTCTTCAAGAGACTCTTTCCTTGAACACACCCAGCACTTACTCGCCGGATACCGCCGTCCCGTTGGACAAGCGCGTCTTCGGCGCTCGCGATCTGTTTTCCTTGTGGTTCTCCCTCGGCGTCGGGCTGATGGTGTTGCAGACCGGGGCCTTGTTGGCGCCGGGGCTGGGCCTGTCGGGTTCGCTGCTGGCGATTTTTCTCGGCACTTTGGTCGGCGTGGCGTTATTGGCGTCGGTCGGGGTGATCGGCAGCGACACGGGGCTGTCTTCCATGGCCGCGCTAAAACTCAGCCTGGGTAGCCGCGGTGCCATGCTCCCTGCCGTGTTGAATGTGCTGCAACTGATTGGTTGGGGCTCATTTGAAATCATTGTGATGCGCGATGCCGCCAGCCTGCTCGGCGCGCGGGCCTTCAGTGAGGGCAGTTGGCTGAGCAACCCGCTGCTCTGGACATTATTCTTCGGCGCCCTGGCCACGTTGCTCGCGGTCAGCGGGCCGTTGGCGTTTGTGCGCAAGATCTTGCGCAAGTGGGGCATCTGGCTGTTGCTGGCCGCGTGCCTGTGGCTCACCTGGAACCTCTTCGCCAAAGCCGATCTGGCCGCGTTATGGGCGCAGAAGGGCGACGGCTCGATGCCGTTCGCGGTGGGTTTCGACATTGCGATTGCCATGCCGCTGTCGTGGCTGCCGCTGATCGCCGACTATTCGCGCTTCGGCAAACGCGCCAAAAGTGTGTTTGGCGGCACCGCGCTGGGCTTTTTGATTGGCAACTTCTGGCTGATGAGCTTGGGCGTGGCCTACACCCTGGCGTTCGCGCCGAGCGGTGAAGTCAATGCGCTGCTGTTGGCGCTGGCAGGGGCGGGGCTGGGGATTCCGTTGTTGCTGATTTTGCTCGACGAATCTGAAAACGCCTTCGCCGATATTCACTCGGCGGCCGTCTCCAGCGGGTTCTTGCTGCGCTTGAAAGTTGAGCACCTGGCCTTGGCGATTGGCGTTATCTGCACGTTGATCGCCCTGCTGGCGCCGCTGGCGCAGTACCAGAACTTCTTGCTGCTGATTGGCTCGGTGTTTGCGCCGTTGTTCGGCGTGGTGCTGGTGGACCACTTCATTGTGCGTAAACGCAGCGTCGACGTGACACCGGGTGTGCTGCGCTGGCCGACATTGCTGGCCTGGTTGGGCGGGGTGCTGACCTACCACCTGCTGGCAAACTTCTACCCGGATGTCGGCGCAACCTTGCCGGCGTTGCTGCTGGCCGGGCTGCTGATGTGGGTGCTGGGCCGCAAACACTAACCCAAAACCCACCCTGTAGGAGCGAGCTTGCTCGCGATCTTTTGATCTTCCAAAAGGTCGCGAGCAAGGCGGGTATCAACCGTGACCCGGCAACCACTCCGGCTTGATAATCCCGTTCAAGCGCGAATACGGAATGCTCAGCTCAACGTTGCCATCGGAGTACGGGGCAATGCTGTACACGTCGTACTTGAGCAAGACGCTGTCTTTAAGCAGCGCCACGTTCGGGGTTTGCTGGAACGGCCAGGTTTTGACGAACTCTGCATCGTTGCTGCGGTGCGAGTTGATCAGCCAGTTGTTGTGCGCCACTTTGGCCGCGCCCCAGAAGGCTCTTTCCTGACCCGGCAGCAGCATGTCCTGCAAGGTCACTTCTTTATGGTCTTTACGCGACCAGTTGATAAAGCCACGGCCCGGCATGCCATGCGCGCCGCCGGTGTCCAGGTAGCTGATCAACTCGATTATCACCAAGTCGTCATGCTGCTCACGTACCTTGGCCTGCAAATACATGCTGTTGCGGGTGTCGGCAGTGCGCAGGAACTGTTCGCGGTAAGCGTTCAGCGACGGCGCCAATTTGTCGTCCGGCGAGTTGACGGTCATTTTCAGCAGGCGCTGTTCGATCAGGGCGTCCAGCTTCGGGTCGGCGGCAAAGTGCACCGTCTCAATGTTGACCAGCGGGCAGTCATCGCCCTTGCAGCCCGCTTTGACCTGCTCGGAGGCATCGGGGGTGAACGCCAGCGGTTTGGGTTGAAAAGCACTCTGGCAAGCACCCAGCGCGAGGGCGATGCAAGTCAGGGAAGCCAGTTTTAAAAGTGACATGGTCGTCCTTCATCAACGAAAGAAAGGTGAACGCAGGCTCGTTCGACTGCCAACAAGGGCGTCAGTTCGCCGCTAAGCTTGAAGGTGTCAATTAGAGTTGGTTTGCAGGCAATCCGTCTATCCCCACGTTATAAAAGGGGCTGCATCCAGAAGCACAGGCGCGTTAGGATGCGCGATGCCGTGGGGTCACCCCCGGTGTGAATTTGCCAGCAAGAGGTTTTCCATGACTGACATCACCAAGGCCAAGCCCAGCGCCGTCGAGATCGTAAAACGCGAAAACGGCTACCAGGGGTTTTACCAACTGGACCGGGTTTTCCTGCGCCATGAGCTGTTTGCCGGTGGCATGAGCCGTGAGATCAGTCGTGAGGTGTTTGTGCGTCATGACGCGGTGTGTGTGCTGCCTTATGACCCGGTGCGCGACGAAGTGGTGTTGATCGAGCAGTTTCGCGTTGGCGCCCTGGGCAAAATCGACAACCCGTGGCTGATCGAGCTGGTGGCCGGCCTGATCGACAAAGAGGGTGAAAATGACCCCGAAGACATCGCCCACCGCGAAGGCGAAGAAGAAGCGGGACTGACGTTCTCGGCGTTATGGCCCATTACCCGTTATTTCCCGTCACCCGGCGGCAGCACTGAATTTGTGCACGTGTTTCTGGGGCGTTGCGACAGCTCTAATGCGGGCGGCCTGCATGGTCTGGACGAAGAAGCCGAAGACATTCGCGTGACTAAATGGGCGTATGAAGATGCGCTGCAAGCGGTGCGTGATGGACGTATTTCTAACGCGGCGAGCATTATTGCCCTGCAGTGGCTGGCGCTTAACCGCGCTGAAGTGAGGGGGTTATGGCAGTAAATGGCGTCCGTGATCGCTACCGGGTTGATTTGATTGGCTTGCAGGCTGCCTGCGAAGCCAACTATGCGCGGCTGATGCGTTTATTGCCTGACATGCGCGAGCAACCGAGCGCGCGACAGATCGCGGTCACTCAGGGTGAGCAGATGCTCGGCGTGCTGACCCTTGAAGTGATGCTCGACTGCCCGTACACCAGCACCTTGCGCGTGCGCCAGGAACACAGCCTGCCGTGGCTGCCGGTGCCGGAACTGCAAGTGCAGGTGTACCACGATGCGCGCATGGCCGAAGTGATTGGCGCAGAACATGCGCGGCGCTTTCGCAGCATCTATCCTTACCCCAATGATGCGATGCACCAGCCCGACGAAAAGGCCCAGCTCAATGTCTTTTTGGGTGAGTGGCTGAGCCATTGCCTGGCCTGCGGGCACGAGTACGCCGAAGTCCGCTGATCGTTGTATCAGGTAGGAGCTGCCGCAGGCTGCGATCTTTTGATTCTTTGTAAAGATCGCAGCCTGCGGCAGCTCTTACGTTTGAGATTGATTTTTACCGTTGCTCGGGAGAGCCATCTTGCCCAACGCTTCCACGCCGACCACCGAAGACTCGGTGCTGCTGGTGCAACTGACCGATAGCCATTTATTTGCTGACGCAGACGGTTCGCTGCTGGGGCTGAACACGGCGCAGAGCCTGCAACTGGTGGTCGACAAGGCGCGGGCCGAGCAGGCGCAGGTCGATCTGCTGCTGGCCACCGGCGATTTGGCTCAGGACGGCAGCGTTGCGGCGTATCAGCGGTTTCGGCAGGTGAGCGAGCCGTTGTGCGCCAATGCCCGCTGGCTCCCCGGCAATCACGACCGATTGGCGCAGATGCGCGAAGCCACCGTGCAAACCCGTCTGTTGGACCCGGTTGTGGATATCGGCAACTGGCGCATCATTTTGCTCAACTCGCAGGTGCCGGGCGCCACGCCGGGTTATCTGGAGGATGAGCAATTACAGTTGCTCGCCCAGGCTGTGAGCGAAGCGCCGCAGCGTCATCATCTGGTTTGCCTGCATCATCATCCGTTGCCGGTGGGCAGTAAATGGATCGAGCCGATCGGTCTGCGCAACGCTCAAGCGTTTTGGGACGTGCTGGATCGCTTCCCGCAGGTGCGTGCCGTGCTCTGGGGGCACATCCACCAGCCGTTCGACCGTGTGCACAACGGTGTGCGCTTGCTGGCAACGCCTTCTACCTGCGTGCAGTTCACGCCGGGCAGTACAGACTTTGATGTCAGCGGCGAGGCGCCCGGCTATCGCTGGCTCCGCTTGCACCCCGATGGCACGCTGGACACCGGCGTGTCGCTGCTGGATAACTTTGTGTTCACGCCCGATTACAGCGCGAACAACTACTGAGTGGGCGGGCCTGAATTATCTTGAAACGGCCATGGCCCCTTGAGTCAGGCTAAACTGCGCGTCTTTCTTGAAACAGCGTTCGGCTAAATCTGTACTCGGGAGTTATTGCATGTCGGGTTCCATCTTGTATATCCATGGGTTCAACAGCGCCCCCGAGTCGAAAAAGGCCGTCCAGCTGGCCACCGTGATGCAGCGCATCGGGCTGAGTGAGCAGTTGCGCGTTCCGGCCTTGCACCACCATCCGCGTGAGGCGATGGCGCAATTGCAGGCGGCAATCAACGAACTGGGCCGTCCTTTGCTGGTCGGAAGCTCGCTCGGCGGCTACTATGCGACCTATCTGGCCGAACAGCATGGGCTCAAGGCCTTGCTGGTCAACCCGGCCGTCAGCCCGCATCGTCACTTCGACGGCTACCTGGGCACGCAAACCAACTTTTACAGCGGCGAAACCTGGGAGTTGACCCACGATCACGTGCTGGCCCTGGCAGCGCTGGAAGTTCCGGCCCCGCAAGACCCGCAGCGTTATCAGGTATGGTTGCAAACCGGCGACGAAACCCTGGATTACCGCCATGCCGAACAGTACTACGCCGCGTGCGCGTTACGGATTCAGGGCGGCGGCGATCACAGTTACCAAGGGTTTGCCGAACAACTGCCGGGGCTGTTGAGTTTCGCCGGGATAGCGGCACCCCAGTATCAAACCATCGACTTCGCGGCGCTTTAAAGCGCGAGTCCAATGGCCCTTATTTTTCACTTACGACTAACGACGAGACCCTATGGCCACTCCCAGCGCTAGCTCTTATAACGCAGACGCCATCGAAGTCCTCTCGGGCCTCGACCCGGTGCGCAAACGCCCCGGCATGTACACCGACACCAGCCGGCCAAACCACCTGGCCCAGGAAGTCATCGACAACAGCGTCGACGAAGCCCTGGCCGGTCACGCCAAATCGGTGCAAGTCATCCTGCACGCCGACCACTCGCTGGAAGTCAGCGACGACGGGCGCGGCATGCCGGTCGACATTCACCCGGAAGAGGGCGTGTCAGGCGTCGAACTGATCCTGACCAAGCTCCATGCGGGCGGCAAGTTCTCGAACAAGAACTACCAGTTCTCCGGCGGCCTGCACGGCGTGGGGATCTCGGTGGTGAACGCCTTGTCGACCCAAGTGCGGGTCAAGGTCAAGCGCGACGGCAACGAATACCAGATGACCTTCGCCGATGGCTATAAAGCCACCGACCTCGAAGTCGTCGGTACGGTCGGCAAGCGCAACACCGGGACCAGCGTGTACTTCGCCCCGGACCCTAAATACTTCGATTCGCCCAAGTTCTCGGTCAGCCGCCTCAAGCACGTGCTCAAGGCCAAGGCCGTGTTGTGCCCGGGCCTGTTGGTCAGCTTTGAAGACAAAGGCACCGGCGAGAAGGTCGAGTGGCACTACGAAGATGGCCTGCGCTCGTACTTGGTCGATGCGGTCAGCGAATTTGAACGCCTGCCAGACGAGCCGTTCTGCGGCAGCCTGGCGGGTAATAAAGAAGCTGTCGACTGGGCGCTGCTGTGGCTGCCAGAGGGCGGCGACAGCGTGCAGGAAAGCTACGTCAACTTGATTCCGACCGCCCAGGGCGGCACGCACGTCAACGGCCTGCGCCAAGGCTTGCTCGACGCCATGCGTGAGTTTTGCGAGTTCCGCAGCCTGCTGCCACGTGGCGTGAAGCTGGCACCTGAAGACGTCTGGGAACGCATTGCCTTCGTCTTGTCGATGAAAATGCAGGAGCCGCAGTTCTCCGGCCAGACCAAAGAGCGTCTGTCGTCCCGTGAAGCGGCGGCGTTTGTCTCGGGGGTGGTCAAGGACGCGTTCAGCCTGTGGCTCAACGCCAACCCTGAGCTGGGCATGCAACTGGCAGAGCTGGCGATCAACAACGCCGGTCGTCGTCTCAAGGCCAGCAAAAAGGTCGAACGCAAACGCATCACCCAAGGCCCGGCCTTGCCCGGCAAACTGGCTGATTGCGCCGGGCAGGACCCGATGCGCTCCGAGCTGTTTCTGGTAGAGGGTGATTCCGCAGGCGGTTCTGCCAAGCAAGCGCGGGACAAAGAGTTCCAGGCCATCCTGCCGTTGCGCGGCAAGATCCTCAACACCTGGGAAGTCGACGGCAGCGAAGTCCTCGCCAGCCAGGAAGTGCACAACATCGCCGTGGCCATTGGTGTTGATCCGGGCGCGGCGGACATGAGCCAGCTGCGCTACGGCAAAATCTGCATCCTCGCCGACGCCGACTCCGACGGTCTGCACATTGCCACCTTGCTCTGCGCGTTGTTCGTGCAGCATTTTCGGCCGTTGGTCGACGCCGGTCACGTGTACGTGGCCATGCCGCCGCTGTACCGGATCGACCTGGGCAAAGAGATTTACTACGCCCTCGACGAAGCCGAGCGCGACGGTATTCTCGACCGTCTGGTGGCCGAGAAAAAACGCGGCAAGCCGCAGGTCACGCGATTCAAAGGCCTGGGCGAAATGAACCCGCCGCAACTGCGTGAAACCACCATGGACCCGAATACCCGGCGTCTGGTGCAGCTCACCCTCGAAGACTTTGCCGCGACGTCAGAAATGATGGACATGCTGCTGGCGAAAAAACGCGCCGGTGACCGCAAGTCCTGGCTTGAGTCCAAAGGCGATCTGGCGCAGGTGCTGGCCTGATGCGCAGTGCCTTGCTGGCGTTGCTGTGTGTGACTGCGGCCCCGGTTCTGGCGGATACCTGGCCAGAGCTGGCGCTGCAGTCCGAGCATCCGGTAGCAGGCATGCGCGGGGGTAACTTGTCCGGCCTGGCGATGTGCCAGGGCGAGATGTGGGCCGTGTCTGATCGCGATGATGATCAGCTGTACCGTCTGGATACCCGCGACACGTTGTGGCAGGCCGAGGCGGTGACCATTGAAGTGCCGCCTGCGCCCGAAAGCGGCTTGCCGTGGGGCGTGCGCATGATGGGTAAAGCCATCAGCCCGCTGCGCGGGGGCGATCTGGATTTCGAAGGCATCACCTGCGACGACGCCGGTAACCGTTACGTGGTCAGTGAAGCCCATGCTGCCGTGCTGCGGGTGCCGCCGATTGGCGCCCCGGCCTGGCTGAAAATCGACCCGGCGCTGGTGCGTCAGGCCCGCGCCAGCGGCATGTTGCTGCACTTTAATGCGCTGTTTGAAGGCATTGTGGTTAACCCGCAGGGCACGCAGCTCTGGTTGGCGGCCGAGCGCGAGCGCCGGGGTTTGCTGACCATCCGCAAAAAGCAGAGCGTGTGGGACTGTGAAAACGGTTGCGTGTTGATGAGCGAAGGCGGCCTTGAACAGCCACCGCCGCAACTCAAAGGCAAGCCCCAGCAGAAAGACTTTTCTGATCTGGCGCTGTTCGAGGGCAAGCTGTTTACCCTTGAACGCATGGCCTACCGCGTGTGCCGTCGCACTCTGGACACCGGTGAAGTCGAGCGTTGCTGGTCATTTGCCAACGACGCCTTGACCAAAGAGCGCTTGTACAAAAGCCCGTACGGCAACGCCGAAGCGCTGGTCATCGACGCCAAAGGCGCGTGGATCGGGGTGGATAACGGCAGTCACGTGCGCGCCGATGGCGAGAAACGCCCGATTGTCTGGCGCTTTGCTGCCCCGCAAGGTGGCTGGAGCGCCAAGTCATGAGCCAGCAGGCGCCGGGTAAAGGGATGGGGCGCATCTTCATGATCGTGGCCTGGTGCGCCGGTTTGTACCTGGCCACGCAGTTTTTCGGGCGTGTAGAACAGCGTCAGCAAAACCCCAATACCGAGGTGGCCTCGCAGCAAGGCAAGGGCTATATCGAAGTGACCCTGCGCGGCAACGTGCAGGGCCACTTTGTCGCCAGCGGCCGCATCAACAACGTGCCGGTGGAATTTTTACTCGATACCGGGGCCACCGATGTGGCGGTCCCGCAGGAACTCGCCAGGCAACTGGCATTGCCCAGGGGCGCCGCCGTGACCCTGAACACCGCCAATGGCCGGGTTCAGGGCTACCGCACGCAAATCGACCGCCTGCAACTGGGCGCCATCGTGTTGCGCGACGTGCGTGCAGTGGCGGCGCCGGGGCTTGAAGGCGAACAAGTGCTGCTGGGCATGAGCGCTTTGAACAAACTTGAATTTACCCAGCGCGACGGCACCATGCTGTTGCGCCAGACAACGAACTGAATGAGGTCCGCATGAGCGACTCCCTTGATCTCAGCCTGGACGGCGTAGAACGCCGGTCACTGGCCGACTTCACAGAACAGGCCTACCTCAACTACTCCATGTACGTGATCATGGACCGGGCCTTGCCGCACATCGGCGACGGCCTCAAGCCGGTACAGCGGCGTATTGTCTACGCCATGAGCGAGCTGGGGCTGGACGCTGACGCCAAGCACAAGAAATCGGCGCGTACCGTCGGTGACGTGCTCGGCAAGTTCCACCCGCACGGCGACTCGGCCTGCTACGAAGCCATGGTGCTGATGGCTCAGCCGTTCAGCTATCGCTACACCTTGGTCGACGGCCAGGGTAACTGGGGGGCGCCGGATGATCCCAAGTCGTTCGCGGCCATGCGTTACACCGAAGCGCGCCTGTCGCGGTACTCCGAAGTGCTGCTCAGCGAGCTGGGGCAGGGCACGGCAGACTGGGTGCCGAACTTTGACGGCACTCTCGATGAACCTGCGGTGTTGCCGGCACGTTTGCCGAACATCCTGCTCAATGGCACCACCGGCATCGCCGTGGGCATGGCCACCGACGTACCGCCGCACAACCTGCGCGAAGTCGCCAGCGCCTGCGTGCGTTTGCTCGATGACCCAAAAGCCACCGTCGAGCAACTGTGCGAGCACATTCAGGGCCCGGACTACCCGACCGAAGCCGAAATCATCACCCCGCGTGCCGACCTGCTGAAGATCTACCAGACCGGCCGTGGCTCGGTGCGCATGCGTGCGGTGTACCACGTAGAAGACGGCGACATCGTGGTTACGGCGTTGCCGCACCAGGTGTCGGGCGCCAAGGTGCTGGAGCAAATCGCTGCGCTGATGCAGGCCAAGCCGACCAAGCTGGCGATGGTCACCGACCTGCGTGACGAGTCCGACCACGAAAACCCGTGCCGTATCGTGATCATCCCGCGCAACAACAAGGTCGATCTCGACGAGCTGATGCAGCACTTGTTCGCCGTGACTGAGCTGGAGTCGACCTTCCGGGTCAACATCAACATCATCGGTCTGGACGGCAAGCCACAACTGAAAAACCTGCGTGCCTTGCTGGTCGAGTGGCTGGAGTTCCGCGTACAAACCGTGCGCCGCCGCTTGCAGTTCCGCCTGGATAAAGTCGAGCGCCGCCTGCACCTGTTGGACGGTTTGCTCACCGCGTACCTGAACCTCGACGAAGTGATCCACATCATTCGGACCGAGGAGCATCCAAAGGCTGAACTGATCGCCCGTTTTGCCCTGACTGAAACCCAGGCCGACTACATCCTCGACACGCGCTTGCGCCAATTGGCCCGCCTTGAAGAGATGAAGCTGCGCGACGAGCAAGACGCCCTGCGCAAAGAACAAGCCAAGCTGCAAACCTTGCTGGGCAGCGAAGCCAAGCTGAAAAAGCTGGTGCGCAGCGAATTGCTGGCCGACGCCGAAACCTACGGCGACGACCGTCGTTCCCCGATCGTGGCCCGTGCAGAAGCCAAGGCCCTGTCGGAAAACGAGCTGATCCCGACTGAAGCCGTCACCGTGGTGCTGTCTGAAAAAGGCTGGGTACGTTGCGGTAAAGGCCACGACCTGGACGCCACCGGGTTGTCCTATAAAGCCGGCGACGGTTATAAAACCGCGGCGGCCGGGCGCTCTAACCAATTTGCCGTGTTTATTGATTCCACCGGGCGCAGCTACTCGGTGGCGGCGCACACCTTGCCGTCGGCCCGTGGCCAGGGCGAGCCGCTGACCGGGCGTTTGGCCCCGCCACCGGGCGCCACCTTTGAATGCGTGCTGCTGCCTGACGACGACGCGCTGTACGTGATCGCCTCGGACGCCGGTTACGGGTTTGTGGTGAAAGGTGAAGACCTGCAAGCCAAGAACAAAGCCGGTAAAGCCTTGCTGACCTTGCCAAAAGGCGCGCAAGTGATGGTTCCGCGCCCGGTCGCAGACCGAGAAAACAACTGGCTGGCGGCGGTAACCACCGAAGGCCGACTGTTGATTTTCAAAGTCAGCGACCTGCCGCAACTGGGCAAGGGCAAAGGCAACAAGATCATCGGCATTCCGGGCGAGCGCGTGGCCAGTCGCGAAGAGTACGTGACCGACCTCGCCGTGCTGCCCGACAACGCCACGCTGGTGTTGCAGGCGGGCAAGCGCACCTTGTCGCTCAAGGCCGATGACCTTGAGCATTACAAAGGTGAGCGCGGGCGCCGAGGCAACAAGCTGCCGCGTGGCTTCCAGCGCGTAGACGCCCTGTTGGTAGAGACGCCTAACTAAGCACGGTGCGCCGATCTGGGTTTTTTCGCGCAGATCGGCGCTGCGGCGCTGGAGTCAGGCTGCATATTCACGGATGATATGGCGCTCTTTCGCACAGCTAATGGCGATGTGCCCGATATTTTCTGAGAATGACACTGTGGCGTGCCGTGTGGCGGCCACCTGGATGGAATGATGAACGTTCTGCGCCTTCCTTTAATTGCGTTGCTGGCCGGTGTGCTTGGCCTGGCAGGGTGCAGCGTGCACCAGCCAGCGTCCTTGTACCAACTGGACAGCGGCAACCCCGGCCAGCCCAAGCAAAGCGCTGGCATGGCCGTACTCCTTGGCCCGGTGACCGTGGCTGACTACCTGCAACGTGAAACCCTGTTGCAGCGCCAAACCGATGGCAGCCTGAGCGCGGCGACCGATGGTCGTTGGGCGGGCAGTTTGTCGTCTGACATTGACCAGTTGCTGGTGCGCCAGCTGGCCTGGCGTCTGGACAGCCAGCGCGTGGTACTAGCCCCGGCCACGGCGGGGTTTGCCCCGGACGTGCAAGTGCTGCTGTCGATCACCCGATTGGACTCGGGTAAAAACCAGCCCGCGATCCTGGATGCCCAATGGCGTTTGCTCGACCGTCGCGGCCAGGTGCGTGACAGCCGCATGGTCCACCTTGAGCAGAAACACGATGGCAGCACAGCCGATCAGGTTCGCGCCCAGGGTGAGTTGTTGCAGCAACTGAGCGAACAACTGACCGTGGCGCTCAAGCCATTGGCCAACCAGCCTCCCTTGATCGAGCTACGCAAGCCCGAGCCCAAGCCTGCGCCCAAGCAGGATGTGAACAGACCCAAGATCCCGACGGCTTCACCGATTCGCACCGACATGGAAGTGTTCCGCTTCTGAGGTGATGGCCAGAAAACAAAAATCCCGCACGTGTGCGGGATTTTTTTTGCGTGTGGCCGGTACGTCAACCTCTATGTGGGAGCGGGCTTGCTCGCGATTCAGTCGACTCGGTACGTCTGACCCACCGAGGCGCGGCAATCGCGAGCAAGCCCGCTCCCACAGGATGTTCCGAGTGGCCTACCCGCGGTTCTCGTGCATCCGCGCCAGTTGGCGTTCGAGCATGGACGGGTAGGGCTCCATCAGGCGCTCAACACAGCAGGCGCCTTCGGGGCTGGCGATCGGGCGGATGCGCGCGCGCTGACGAATCAGTGCGTCGTCGCTGATCTTGCGCTCTACCAGCAGCAGGTTGCGGCTGTGTTGCGACAAGGCCAGGGCGTCCTGGGCGGTTTCGGTCAGCAGCAGGTCGATCTGGCTCATGCCACTCAGGCCTTCGCCCAACACCAGGCCCAATTGCAGTTGCAGGGTGATGCCGCTGTCCGCGACTTCGATCTGCAAGGCATGGCCCAACGCACGTAGCAGTTCACCGCAGCAAATGGCGTTGGTCAGGTAGTCTTCGCCGCTGTCGTCGCTGTGGAACAGCATCAGCGTGCTGCCATCGTTCAGCGTGTGCAGCTCGCTCTGGTACAGCGACGCCGCTTGGTTGAGGCAATCGCGATAACGCTCCAGCAGTTCCATCAAGCGGGCACGTGGCAGGCGACGCAGTTGCTCCTGGGCGCCCAGTTGCACGGCCAGTACAGCACTCGGTTGCGGTGCGGCAGGCTTGGCCGGTTGGGCCTTGACCACCGGCGCTGGCGCCTCGGACGCTGTGTCGCGCAGGTCGGCAAACGGGTCTTCGTCGTCGTTTTCGTCTTCTTCGGCGCTGATGACCTGACGCGGCGCAGCTTTTAGCGTCGGTGCAGGCGGGGTTTCATCAAAGCCCGGATCACGCAAGTTACGCACTTCGAACGCCGGCTCGTCGTCTTCGGCTTCTTCGTCGTCGTATTCGGGTTCTGGCTCGGGTTCCGGCTCAGGCGCTGGCGGGGCCAGGCGTGTGTGCAACTGGCGGGCGAGGTCGCCGATTTCATCCTGGCGGTTGATGGCCGGGGTGTAAGGGTCCGGCTCACGCAGCCAGACACGCAGTTGCAACAAAGGTGTCGTAATGTTCCTGCCCAAACGCAAGCTCAAGGCCAAGGCCAGCGCCAGCAAAATGGCACTCAGGATGCCCATGCTCTGCAAGCTGATGGTCATCGGCTGTTCGAACTGGTTCATGTCCAGGCTGATGCGCAAATGCCCGGCGGTTACATCCTGAAAGGTGATCTTGGTTTGATACACGCCTTCGGTTTCGCCCAGCAGGCCGCTTTTCGGGCGTTGCCCGGCTTCAGCGAGGATGCGGTTGTCGACGCTATAAATAGCGGCGTGGGCCACCAGCGGGTTTTTCGTCAGGTTATTGAGCAGCACGTTGAGGCTGAGGATGTCGTTGGATACCAGCAACTCGGTGGCCGATGTGGCTGTTTGTGTGGTCAGGCTCTGACCCAGCGCATCGGCTTGCTCGTGCATGGCCTGTTTGAACTGCAAACCCATGACGACCGCATAAATGACCAACGCCAACGCGACCAGAATCACGTTGTGGCTGGCAATACGCAGAGCTATCGGAACGCGTCTATCGCGAAGGGCCCGGAAGATCAGCAGGAAGAAGTTATCGGTTTTGACAGGCGATGGCCGGTTCACTGAGCGCGGCTCTTAGTCCGTTAAGTTGGTGCGCAGTATAGCGAGCAGCCCTTAGGCGGCAAAGCCTTGGCGATGCCCGATGGTCACTGAAAGTGGGTAGAATGCGTTTTTTTTAGCGAATGGGGGTGTGCCTTGCGCGAAATCGTCCTGATAAACATCACCGGTGAAGACCGTCCGGGTCTCACTGCGGCCATTACCGGCGTGTTGGCCAGCAATGGGGTGAATATTCTCGACATCGGTCAGGCCGTCATCCATGGCGTTTTGTCGTTGGGTTTTCTGGTGAATATTCCCGAAGCCGAGCAAGTCTCCGCAGTGCTTAAAGACCTCCAGCCCTTGATTGCCAATGAGGGCCTGCAACTGCGTTTTGACCCGATCACTGAAGATCACTACCAGCGCTGGGTCAGCGAGCAAAGCCAAAAACGCCATGTGGTTACACTGATGAGCCGCCAAGTGACGGCCCATGAGTTACAACGTGTGACGTCGGTGATCAGCCAGCACGGGCTGAACATCGAACAGACCGATCGTTTGTCGGGCCGTGTCCCGCTGGACGCCCCCACCGAACTGAGCAAAAGCTGCATTGAACTGCGCGTGGTCGGCGAGCTGGCTGACATCGACGCCTTGCGCACTGCCTTCTTTAACCTGGCGCAAGAACTCCAGGTTGATATCGCCTTGCAGGAAGACACCCTGTTCCGTCGCAATCGCCGTCTGGCGGTATTCGACATGGACTCCACGCTGATCGAAGCCGAAGTGATCGACGAGTTGGCCAAGGCCGCAGGCGTGGGCGACAAAGTGTCGGCCATCACCGAGCGTTCCATGGCCGGTGAGCTGGACTTCAAGGCCAGCTTCAAAGAGCGTTTGGCGCTGCTGCAAGGGCTGGATGTGAGCGTGCTGGACTCGATCGGCGCGTCGCTGCGACTGACCGAAGGGGCTGAGGTGCTGTTTGCCGAGCTCAAGCGTCTGGGCTACAAAACCGCCATTTTGTCGGGTGGCTTTACCTACTTCGCCAAGCAATTGCAGGCCAAGCTGGGCATCGACTATGTGTTCGCCAACGAGCTGGAAGTGGTGGATGGCAAAGTGACTGGCGTGGCAGTCGAGCCGATTGTGGACGCACAGCGCAAAGCCGATTTACTAACAGAGCTGGCGCGCAAGGAAGGCTTGAGCCTGGAGCAGACCATTGCGGTCGGTGACGGCGCCAATGACTTGCCGATGCTGGCCATTGCCGGGTTGGGTGTGGCGTTCCGCGCCAAGCCGCTGGTTAAAAAATCGGCTAAATACGCGATCACGACCCTGGGTCTGGATGGTGTGCTGTACCTGCTGGGCCAGCGTGACCGTAACGGTCAGGGCTAACGCCCGGTGAAACCTGTGTAGGAGCGAGCTTGCTCGCGAGCTTTTAAAGATCAAAAGATCGCGAGCAAGCTCGCTCCTACAGGGTCTGAAGTGTTATTCGCCGATCTTCTCGCCCATCATCACCGGCGTACCGGCCGCCAGGGTTTCAGCCCACTTCACTTGCTCCGGGCCAAACAACACGATGGCCGTCGAGCCCAGTTTGAAACGACCCAGCTCTGCACCTTTTTCCAGGTGGATTGGCGCACGGGCCGCTTCGTCGTAACGGAAGGTTTTCAGCTCGCGTTTAGGCGGCGTCACCAGGCCGGCAAATACTGTTTCAATCGAAGCCACGATCATGGCACCCACCAATACCACCGCCATCGGGCCGCGTTCGGTATCAAAAATGCACACCGCACGCTCGTTGCGGGCAAACAGCTCCGGCACGTTTTCAGCAGTGGTCTGGTTCACCGAGAACAGACGGCCCGGCACGTAGATCATCTCGCGCAGGGTGCCCGCCAGTGGCATGTGCACGCGGTGGTAGTCTTTTGGCGACAGATAAATAGTGGCGAATTCACCGCCCATAAACTGTGCTGCCACAGCGGCATCGCCGCCCACCAGTTCTTGCACGCTGTAGCTGTGGCCTTTGGCCTGGAACACGCGACCGTGTTCAATCGGGCCGAGCTGGCTGATTGCGCCGTCTGCCGGGCTGAGGATTGCGCCGGGTGTTGGGTCCAGCGGGCGGGCGCCGTCTTTCAGGGCACGGGTGAAGAAGGCGTTGAAGTGCTCGTAGGCGGTGACGTCTTCAATCAACGCCTGGGACATGTCCACTTGGTAGCGCTTGGCGAACCAGGTGGTGAACGCATTTTTAAACCAGCGCACACGGCATTCGGCAATACAGCCCGCCAGGCGCGACAACAGATGGTGCGGCAACAGGTACTGACTCAGAAGGAACAAACGCTTTTTCATGCAAAATCCTTAGTGTTTTACAGGCGGCTCAACAGGCGTGTCTGGGTGGTTGCCCCATTCGCCCCAGGAACCGGCATAGGCTTTAACGCGCGGATAACCGAGCGCTTTGGCGACCAGATAAGTAAAGCCAGAGCGGTGGTGGGTCTGGCAGTGGGTAATCACTTCTTTGTCCGGCGTGATCCCGAGGTCCTTGAGAATCTCGGGCATGTCGGTGCGGATACGCAGGCTGCGTTCTTTGTCCATGCCTGCGGTCCATTCAAAATTCGCGGCGCCCGGGATGTGCCCACCCTTGGCTGCCAGCACTTTCTCACCACGGTATTCGGCGACGCTGCGGGCGTCCCAGATGGCCAGGTCCGCAGCGCCCAGGCGGCTTTGCAGGTACTCGCGGGTGGCAGTGGGTTCGTCGTGCAAGGTCAAGGCAACCGGGCCGCCGACCGCTGGCGGTACGTCTTGGGTAACGTCGTAGCCTTCAGCAATCCAGGCGTGGATGCCGCCGTCCAGATAGTGATAAGCCCGGTGCCCGATAACATCCAGTAACCAAATAAAACGCCCGGCCCAGCCGCCGCCTTCGTCGTCATAGACCACGTACACCGCGTCTGGGGTGTGCCCCAATTCGCCAAACAGCGCTTCGAGCGCGGCTTGGGTCGGCAGCAGGCCCGGTGCTGGCGGCAAACCCAGTTGCGTGCGTTTGGGCTCGACAAAGCGGGCGCCCGGGATATGCCCGGCTTCGTAGCGTGCAGCGCTGCTCAGGTCGACCACGATCACATGGGGGGCATCGAGCCGGGCTTTGAGGTCGCGGGGTTCAATGACTAACGGCAAGCCAGAGAAGTCAGGCATGTGTTCTCCAGAGCAAAAAAAGGGGTGAATTGTAGCGCAAGCGTTAGCGCCCGCGAGCAGTAAAGGTGTGCAGCGCTTTCTCGATACATTGCGCGGTTTTACCAAACGCTTGCACGCTGGTTTCCGAAAACGGCCCGCCGTCCTGGTCGGCCAGTATCAGCATGACCACGCGCCCGTTATTGCTGAGCGAGCGTAACAGCAGATGCTCGCCGGGGAACAGACTGCGCAGGTTAGCGGGCATGGCTGCCGAAATCACCGCGTTGTTTTCAGGCGTGAGGCGCACTTGCGCCGGTTGCGCCATCAAGCGTTGCAGGGCAGGGCTGTCGCTGACATTGAGGGTCATGTCGAACGCAGTCTTGGGCAGCCCGAGCACTTGAAACGCGCGCAACAAACTTGAGGTTTTATCGGCCATCAGCAGGATGATCCGGCGCATGCCGCACGCTTGCAGGGCTTCACGGGCGCATAAGGTCAGGTGCATAGGGTTGGCGAAGGCCGTCGGTTCTTCCAGCAGTTGCCCGCAGTATTTGCGCCAGGCCTGCAAGGCTTGCGCGGACGGTGGCGGGGCCGGTTGCCCGTGGGTGTTTACGCGGCGCGCCTCCCACGGCATGAGCAAGGCCAGCGCCGGGTGCCAGAGGTCCGGGGTTGAGTGATAGCGGGCGCTGCTCGCGGCGTTCTGGTGCACTTGCTGCTGCACTTCATGCAGCGGCAGTTGCAGGTACAGGCTGGTCAGGTACTGCCAGCGCAGGTTGTGCGGCGAGTCCCAACCCTGTTGCGCGGACAGCGCCAAACCGTTGGCCAGCAACAGGCTGTTGGCGGGATGGCTCAGCCAGCGGCGCAGGGCCGGGTCGGCATCCAGTTGTTGCTGCTGGTGCAATGGGCGATGGGTGTCGCGGGCAATATGCAGCACACGGATCAACGTGCGCTTATCGTCGGTGATTACCGCGTAGCCCTGCATGATCCATTCGGGCAGCCGCCACAACTGGGCCAGCGCACGGCAGATCTCGAACAGGCGCACGCCGAACAGCGCCCGTTCAACCTTGTCGGCGCATTCGCCTTTATGAATCACCCGCGCTTCCCATTCTTCCAGCTGTTTGGGGTGCGTCATAGCCATGGCCCACAGCGGCGAGAAGAACAACAAGCTGCCCCAGTACACTTCTTGCCACAGTCTGGCCAGGCGGTTGCCGAACAGGCCAATTCCTTGCTGGGCCGCGTGCTGGCTGATGAGCAGCACTTGGCGCAGGGCAACGGGGATGTCTTCGGCCGGCAGCACCGGCATGCTTTCGAGCAGTTCCTGGGTGCGTTTTAGCCCCAGGCGATTGAGTGCCACTTCAAGGCTTTCGGCGGGCTCGGTCAGGCTGCTTTGCGCGTGTTGATTGGCTTCGCGGATCAGGCTCAAGGCCAGCGCAGGGCTGTCTTGCATGACTTCGGCGATCTCGCGCAATGAGCGGCGACTGTCGCTGAGGGTCTTGCCGACTAACACATGGCTGCGCTGCGGGATCGGCAAACGTACCGCGTCGAGGTGGCTGACCCACGCGTCCAGAGAAGCAGGTATGACTGTCGATGGAACGGTTTCATTCGCCATGATGGTCGCGCGGTCATCATCAATTGTTAAAGGCCCTACAGGGCCAAATGGCTTTTCAGCTTGAACGACTATAGTCTGGCGCAGATTAGCCGATAAGGATAAGAAGAGTTTTAGCTTTGCTGGAATATGAACTTGAACCTGACTCAACAAGTACCTTAACGACCTATGGCTAAAATTATCGGCATCATCGTCGTGTTTGCGAGCGTGCTCGGCGGCTACGTACTCTCTCACGGCAAGATCGGAGCGCTGATTCAGCCTTTCGAAGTCATGATCATCGGCGGGGCTGCCTTTGGTGCATTCCTGCAGGCCAACCCCGGCTACATGACCCTGCACGTGATCAAAAAATCACTCAGCATGTTCGGCACACGCTTTACCCACACCTTCTATTTGGAAGTGCTGGGCCTGGTGTACGAGATCCTCAATAAAAGCCGCCGCGAAGGCATGATGGCCATTGAGGCTGATGTTGAAGACCCTGCGGCCAGCCCGATTTTTGCCAAGTACCCGACCGTATTGAAAGATGAGCGCATGACCGCGTTTATCTGTGATTACCTGCGCATCATGTCGTCGGGCAACATGGCGCCCCACGAGCTGGAAGGGCTGTTCGACATGGAACTGTTCAACCTCAAGGAAGAACTCGAGCACCCGTCCCACGCCATCACCGGCATCGCCGACGGGATGCCGGGCTTCGGCATTGTGGCCGCGGTACTTGGCATTGTTGTGACAATGGCGTCGTTGGGTGAGGGCGATCAGGCGGCCATCGGCATGCACGTGGGTGCGGCACTGGTGGGGACGTTCTTCGGTATCCTCGCGGCCTACGGCTTCTTTGGTCCGCTGGCGACGTCGCTGGCTCATGACGCCAAAGAAGAGATCAACGTGTACGAGTCGATCAAAGCCTCGCTGGTGGCCTCGGCCTCGGGCATGCCGCCTTCGCTGGCCGTCGAATTTGGCCGCAAAGTGCTGTACCCCAAGCACCGGCCGAGCTTTTCCGAGCTGGAACAAGTGGTTCGCGGTCGCTGAGTTATGGAAAACAATCAGCCGATCATCATCAAGCGCGTCAAGCGCTATGGCGCAGGCCACCACGGTGGCGCCTGGAAGATCGCCTTTGCGGACTTTGCCACCGCGATGATGGCGTTCTTTCTGGTGTTGTGGCTCATGACCGCCGCCACGCCAGAGCAGAAAATCGCCATTGGTGGCTACTTTAAAGACCCGATCGGTTTCTCTGAAAGCGGCACGCCGTACACCATCGACCTGGGCGGCACCCCCGCACTGGCGCCGGAAAACACCCTCAACCCGGAAGAGAAAAAGGAGCCCGTGCCGGACAAGATCAAAATCGACGCGGACCAGATCCAGGGCATGGCCGAGCAGGTTGAGAAGGAGCGCCTTGAGTTACTGCTTCAGGAGTTGCAAAACAAGGTCGAAGAAAACCCGCAACTGAAGAAATTCAAAGACCAACTGTTGTTCGAAATCACCCCGGACGGCTTGCGTATCCAGGTGATGGACGCCGAAAACCGCCCGATGTTTGACGTGGGCAGTGCGCGTCTCAAGCCGTATTTCGAAGATATTTTGCTGGCCATGGCCGACACCATTGCGGCGGTGCCGAACAAGATCAGCATCAGCGGCCACACCGACGCCATGCCCTATGCGGGCACGGGTGATTACGGCAACTGGGAATTGTCGGCCAACCGTGCCAACGCGGCGCGGCGCACGCTGGTGGCGGGCAGCTACCCTGACAGCCAGGTGGCGCGGGTGGTGGGGTATGCCTCGTCAGTGCTGTTCGACAAGGCCCACCCGAACAACCCGGTCAACCGTCGGATCGACATCGTGGTGCTGACCAAAAAGGCCCAACAAGCGATTGAGGGTGAACAAGGGCCGGACCCGGTCAAGGCTGAACAGTTGCCCAAAGCCCTGGACGACCCGATCACCTTGCCGCCCGACCAACAGCCAAAGCCGATGCATGAAGAGCGCCAGAAGCTGAACTTGTTTGATGATCCGGCGCCGCCCTCACCCCAACCCTCTCCCGGAGGGAGAGGGAGCTAACCGAGTAAATTTCGAGGGCGCCACCAGGCGTTCAGACCAGAGAAAATCTGCAGCAACCCCCAATCGGTTCCCTCTCCTTCGGGAGAGGGCCAGGGTGAGGGGCTCTTGATCTTTAGTAACTGCTTTCCGGCAAGCTCGCAATGATCGAACGATAGCTGTTCATGCGCTGTTGCTGCACACGGCCGTCTTCCAGGGCCATCAACAACGCGCAGCCCGGCTCGCGGTCGTGCTTGCAGTCGCGGAAGCGGCAGCGGCCGATCAAATCGTGGAACTCGATAAAGCCCGCCTCAACGTCAGCCCGGCTGACGTGGCCCAGGCCAAATTCACGAATACCCGGTGAGTCGATCAACTGACCGCCGCCCGGGAAGTGGAACAACCGCGCGGTGGTGGTGGTGTGCGTGCCCTGACCGGACAGCTCCGACAGCGGCCCGACCCGCAGGTTGACCTCCGGCAGCAAGCTGTTGACCAGCGAGGATTTACCCACGCCCGATTGCCCCACAAACACGCTGATACGGCCGTTGAGTTGCTCTTGCAACTGCTGCATGCCGTCGCCGTGATGAGCCGATACTTCCAGCACCGGGTAGCCCAACTGGCGATAAACCCCCAGCAGTGCATTCAGAGCGGGTGCGTTTTGATCGTCGATCAAGTCTGCCTTGTTCAGCAGCAGGAACGGACGGATCCCGGCGTGCTCGGCAGCCACCAGGTAACGGTCGATCAGGTTGGCGTGAGGCTCGGGCATTGGCGCGAAGACGATCACGATCATGTCGACGTTGGCCGCGACCGGCTTGAGCTGGCCACGGTTGTCGGGGCGGCACAGTTCGGTTTTGCGCGGCAATTGGGCGACGATCACGCCGATGCCCTGATTGCCTGCGCGCCACACCACGGTGTCACCGGTGACCAGTGCGGGCAGGTTGGCGCGCAAGTGGCAACGGAACGTCTGGCCTTTCAGCTCGCCTTCTTGAGCATCGACTTCGACCTGCACACCGAAGTGCGCGATCACCAGGCCGAGTTGCTCGGGGCCTAAGTCGCCGCCCTCAAGCGCTTCAAGGGCGCTGGATTCGCGTTTGGCGGCGCGGGCAGCGCGCTCGCCCTGGATCTTTTCGATGCGCCAGTTTTGGCGACGATTGAGCTGGCGTTTGGCCATGGGTGTTCCGTGTTGATAACGATAAGAAGGGTAAAACGCTGGCGAGTTTAGCACGTGGGCCGGGCGCCTAAGCTAAACTGCGCGACTAAGCACTGGAGGCCTTTATGAACAACGCGCAGAACCTGATCTGGATCGACCTGGAAATGACCGGCCTTGATCCGGACAACGACGTCATTATCGAAATGGCCACCATCGTCACCGACAGCAACCTCAACACCTTGGCTGAAGGCCCGGTGATTGCCATCCACCACAGCGACGAAGTGCTCGCCCGCATGGACGAATGGAACACCCGCACCCACGGCGCCAGCGGCCTGACCCAGCGGGTCAAGGACAGTACCGTGAGCATGGCCGAAGCCGAAGCGCAGACCCTGGTTTTCCTTGAGCAGTGGGTGCCTAAAGGCAAATCGCCGATCTGTGGCAACAGCATCTGCCAGGACCGGCGTTTTCTGTACACCCACATGAAGGCCCTCGAAAGCTACTTCCACTACCGCAACCTGGACGTCTCGACCCTCAAGGAACTGGTGGCCCGCTGGGCGCCGGAAGTGCGCGATACCCTGGTGAAAAAAGGCACGCACCTGGCACTGGACGACATTCGCGAGTCGATTGCCGAGCTGCAGCATTACCGCAAGCACTTCATCAAGTTTTAAGCGCCCGCCCCTGTAGCCGCTGCCGCAGGCTGCGATGGGCTGCGCAGCGGCCCCCGCTTTTAAGATTCAAAGAGAAGGTCCTTCGGCCCTTATCGCAGCCTGCGGCAGCGGCTACAAAAATACGCCCCCTTTTGGTGCTCTCAGCAACTGAGTAGACTGCGCGCCTCATTGCAAGGATCGCCGCCATGTTGCTGATGCTCTATTTAGTTGCCATTACTGCTGAAGCCATGACCGGCGCGCTGTCTGCCGGGCGTCGGGGCATGGACTGGTTTGGTGTGGTGCTGATTGCCTGCGTCACCGCGCTGGGCGGCGGTTCGGTCCGTGATGTGCTGCTGGGGCATTACCCGCTGACGTGGGTTAAACACCCGGAATACCTGGTGCTCACCACCTTTGCCGCGTTGGTGACGATTTTTATCGCACCGCTGATGCGCCATTTGCGTTCACTGTTTTTGGTGCTCGATGCGCTGGGGCTGGTGGCGTTTACCCTGATCGGCTGCATGACCGCCCTGGAAATGGGCCAGGGCATGCTGGTGGCGTCGGTGAGCGGGGTGATAACCGGCGTGTTTGGCGGCATCCTGCGTGACATCTTCTGCAACGACATCCCGCTGATCTTCCGTCGCGAACTCTACGCCAGCGTGTCCTTCGCGGCCGCGTGGTGCTTTTTGCTGTGCACCTACCTGAACATGCCCAACGAACAGGCGATCTTCGTCACCTTGTTCGGTGGGCTCTTGCTGCGCCTGCTGGCGATTCGCTTTAACTGGGAAATGCCCAAGTTCGTGTACAACGACGAGCATTAATCGGCCAGCAGCGAATCCACCAGCGCGCGGGCCGTCTCCATGTTGTGAATGACCTGCCAGAGTTACTCGGCCTCAATGCCTGGCAGGTGGGTGTTGGGGATTATGTGGGAATTGCAGGCATTCCCTTGTGGGAGCGGGCTTGCTCGCGATGCAGGCTACGCGGTGAGTCAGGTGTTATGCGTCGATGCCATCGCGAGTAAGCCCGCTCCCACAGAGTTCTGCTTCATACTCGCTCAGCATGCTGCTTGAGCGCCCATTCCACATGCTCTTGCACCAGCTCAGACGGGTACTCACGCCGGGCTTTCAACGCTTCCAGCACCGGAATCGTTGAAGGCGCGTTGCCCAGCCCCACCGCCAAGTTGCGCAGCCAGCGCTCGTAACCGGCCCGGCGCAGGGGCGAGCCTTCGGTGCTGCTCAAAAATTTGTCTTCGTCCCACATGAACAATTCGGCCAGCTCGGCGTTGTCCAGGTTGTGGCGGGGCTTGAAGTCGCCCTCGCCGGTCGCGCGGGCGAAGCGGTTCCACGGGCAGACGATCTGGCAGTCATCGCAGCCAAACACCCGGTTGCCCATCATTGAGCGCAGTTCTTCCGGGATCGCGGTTTTAAGCTCGATGGTCAGGTACGAAATGCACCGCCGCGCATCCAGCACATACGGCCCCACAAACGCCTTGGTCGGGCAAATGTCCAGGCATGCGCTGCAGCGCCCGCAGTGTTCGGTGGTGTGGGGCTCGTCCTCGGGCAGCGGTATGTCGACAAACAGTTCACTTAAAAAGAAGTAACTGCCCGCCTTGCGGTTGAGCACCAGGGTGTTTTTGCCGATCCAGCCCAGCCCGGCTTTTTGCGCGATGGCTTTTTCCAGCACCGGGGCGCTGTCAACGAAGGCGCGAAAGCCGAACGGGCCTATTTCGGCCTGAATGCGGTCAGCCAACTGTTGCACGCGTTTGCGGATCAGCTTGTGGTAGTCGCGGCCCAGGGCGTAACGCGATACGTAGGCTTTTTCGGGTTGGGCCAGCAATTGCGCCATGTGCGTGTCGCCGGGCAGGTAGTCCATGCGCAACGACACCACGCGCAAGGTGCCGGGCACCAGCTCTTCGGGGTGCGAACGTTTGCTGCCGTGGGCGCCCATGTATTCCATGTCGCCGTGGTAGCCAGCGGCCAGCCAGCGTTCAAGGTGTTGCTCGTGTTCCCCCAGATCAAGGCCGGCAATGGCGACTTGTTGAAAGCCCAACTCACGGCCCCATTCCTTGATGGACTGAGCGAGAGCGGGGAGGTCGGCAGTAATAGCAGGCATGAGGCAAGAGAAACCAGAGCTGAGATGCGTATAATTCTGCCAGACATCGGAGCCCGACACGCATGCCGCAGACCAAACACCTCTTTGCTGACTCCCAACCGCTGCTGGCAGACACCCTGCCACGCCTGCCTGCACGTGCGCCCGACGCCCATAAAGGCCAGTTCGGCCATGTGCTGCTGATTGGCGGTGACCGGGGTTTTGGCGGCTCCATTACCCTCAGCGCCCAGAGCGCCTTACGCTGTGGTGCCGGACTGGTGTCACTGGCTACCCGCCCGGAGCATGTACCGGCTGCCTTGACCCGCTTGCCCGAGGTGATGACCCTCGGCGTGTCGTCGGCCAACCAGTTAATGGGCGTGCTGGCGCAAGCCAGCGTGGTTGTGGTGGGGCCGGGGTTGGGGCAGGCCGCGTGGGGGCGCAGCTTGCTGTCGGCGGCGGCTCAGGCAAAAAAGCCACAAGTCTGGGATGCCGATGCGCTCAATCTGTTGTCCAACGCTGACTGTGCGCTGCCAGCAGGCTGCGTGCTCACCCCGCACCCCGGCGAAGCCGCGCGTTTGTTGGGGTTGAGCACTGAACAGGTGCAGGCAGATCGCCCGGCGGCGGCTCGTGCGCTGGTTAAAAAATACTCAGCGGTGTGCGTTCTTAAGGGGGCAGGCACGCTGATTGCCGGGCTGGAGGGCCAATTGGCGCTGTGTACGCAGGGGCATCCGGCCATGGCCACGGCCGGTTTGGGCGACGTGCTGGCCGGTGTGGTCGGCGCGCTGCTGGCGCAGGGCATGAGCGCCTTTGATGCTGCATGCCTGGCGGTGTGGCTGCATGCCCGCGCCGGCGAACAACAAGGACAATTGGGCCGTGGGCTGGCGGCCAGTGATTTGATACCAGCCATTCGTCAGTTGTTGGAGGAGCAAACACCGTGTCTGAATTAACACTGCATCTGGCGGATGAAGAGGCCATGGTCGCCTTTGGCGGGCATTTGGCCCGCATCACCCAGGGGCATGGGCTGATTTTTCTGGAAGGGGATTTGGGCGCGGGTAAAACCACCCTGTCTCGCGGCATTATTCGCGGCCTGGGCCACACCGGCGCGGTTAAAAGCCCGACGTTTACCCTGGTTGAACCCTACGAAATTGGCGACATCCGCGCATTTCACTTCGACCTTTATCGCCTGGTTGACCCGGAAGAGTTGGAATATATGGGGATTCGCGACTATTTCGACGAAGACGCCCTATGCTTGATTGAGTGGCCCCAACAAGGTGCAGGCTTTTTGCCAAAGGCCGACCTGACCATTACCATTAGGCCGCATAACACCGGGCGCGCGCTGAAGCTGTCGCCCCAAGGCTCGCGTGGCGAGGCTTGGTGTGCCGCAGTGGCGCTGGAATACAAATAATGATGGGGTTTGGTATGCGCTTTCGCGCGTTAGTGAGTGTCGTGGGTCTGTTGCTGAGTGTCATGGCGGTTAATGCCATAGCAGCGACACAAGTGAAAAGCGTGCGTTTGTGGCGTGCCCCGGACAACACGCGGCTGGTGTTTGACCTGACCGGCCCGGTGCAGCACAGCGTGTTCACGCTGACGGCGCCTGACCGTCTGGTGATTGATATCAACGGTGCAACCCTGGCCGGGCCGCTGAATGTGGCCACGGCCAATACGCCGATCACCAGCATGCGCTCGGCGCAGCGCACACCGACCGACCTGCGGGTGGTCATCGACCTGAAAAAACCGGTCACCCCCAAAAGCTTTGTGCTGGCCCCTAACGCCCAATACGGCAATCGCCTGGTGGTCGATTTGTTCGACCAGGGCGCAGACCTGACGCCAAGCCTGCCCGCCACGACAGTGGCCAAGGTGCCTGTGGTGCCGGTCCCGGTCCCTGTTCCGGTCACGCCTGCCCAGCCTGATATCAAGCTGCCGCCGGTGCCGAGCGGTAAGCGCGAAATTGTTGTGGTGATCGACCCCGGCCACGGCGGTGAAGACCCGGGTGCTTCGGGTTCTGCGGGCCAACACGAAAAGAACGTGGTGCTGGCGATTGCCAAAGAGTTGCAGCGCCAGATCAACGGCATGCGCGGCTTTCGGGCTGAGCTGACCCGTACCGGCGACTATTTCATCCCGTTGCGTGGCCGTACCGAAATCGCCCGTAAAAAGGGTGCCGACCTGTTTGTGTCGATTCACGCTGACGCTGCGCCGTCGAAGGCGGCGTTTGGTGCATCGGTGTTTGCCTTGTCTGAACGCGGCGCCACGTCCGAGACGGCGCGCTGGCTGGCTGACAGCGAAAACCGTTCTGACTTGATCGGCGGCGCGGGCAACGTGAGCCTCGATGACAAAGACAAAATGCTCGCAGGCGTATTGCTCGACCTGTCGATGACCGCCTCGCTGACCTCCAGCCTCAACGTCGGCCAGAAGGTTCTGAGCAACATCGGCCGGGTCACGCCGTTGCACAAGCAGCGCGTGGAGCAGGCCGGGTTTATGGTGCTCAAGTCGCCGGATATCCCGTCGATCCTCGTGGAAACCGGATTTATCTCGAACGCCAACGAAGCCTCGAAACTGTCCTCGGCCAGCCATCAGCAGGCGCTGGCGCGTTCGATCAGCAGTGGCGTGCGCCAGTTCTTCCAGCAAAACCCGCCACCGGGCACCTACATTGCCTGGCTACGTGACACTGGCAAAATCGCCCAAGGGGCCCGTGAACACACGGTTCGCCCTGGCGAAACCCTGGCGATGATTGCGGTGCGTTACCAAGTGGGCGTGGCGACGCTGCGCTCCACCAACGGCTTGAAAAGCGATGAACTGAAAATCGGTCAAAACTTGAGCATTCCGGCCACTGAGCTGGTGACCAAGCAATGAGTGATGAGGTGATGAACAGCGCCCGCATTGAACTGCTTAGCCCGCGGCTGGCTAACCAGATTGCCGCGGGTGAAGTGGTTGAGCGCCCGGCCTCGGTGATCAAAGAGTTGCTGGAAAACAGCCTCGACTCGGGCGCCAAGCGCATTGACGTGGACGTCGAGCAGGCCGGGATCAAGCTGCTGCGGGTGCGTGACGACGGCAGCGGTATCTCCAGTGACGACTTGCCGCTGGCGCTGGCGCGACACGCCACTAGCAAGATCCGCGACCTCGAAGACCTTGAGCGGGTGATGAGCCTGGGCTTTCGGGGCGAGGCGCTGGCATCGATCAGTTCGGTGGCCCGCCTGACCCTGACCTCGCGCACCCGTGGCGCCGAGCAGGCGTGGCAGGTCGAAACCGAAGGCCGCGACATGGCCCCGCGGGTTCAGCCAGCGGCGCACCCGGTGGGCACGTCGGTTGAAGTGCGCGACCTGTTTTTCAACACCCCGGCGCGGCGCAAATTCCTCAAGACCGAAAAAACCGAATTCGATCACCTGCAAGAAGTGATCAAGCGTCTGGCTTTGGCGCGTTTTGATGTGGCGTTCAACTTGCGCCACAACGGCAAAAGTATTCTCAATCTGCATGAAGCTCGCGACGCCACGGCCCGCGCCCGGCGTGTGGCGGCGGTGTGTGGCCCTGCGTTTCTGGAGCAGGCGCTGCCCATCGAGGTCGAGCGTAACGGCCTGCATTTGTGGGGCTGGGTGGGCTTGCCGACGTTTTCTCGCAGCCAGGCCGACTTGCAGTACTTCTATGTGAATGGCCGTGCGGTGCGCGACAAGCTGGTGGCGCACGCGGTGCGTCAGGCGTACCGCGATGTGCTGTTCAATGGTCGGCACCCGACCTTTGTGCTGTTTTTTGAAGTCGACCCGTCGGTGGTCGACGTCAACGTGCACCCGACCAAACACGAAGTGCGTTTCCGTGACGGGCGCATGGTGCACGACTTTTTGTACGGCACGCTGCACCGCGCGCTGGGCGACGTACGCCCCGAAGACCAATTGGCCGCGCCTGCGCCGGTGCCGGGGGCTGAACGCCCGACCGGGATCGAAGCCGGTGAGTTCGGCCCACAAGGCGAGATGCGCCTGGCCGCGCACCTGCTGGAGCAGCCTCAGGCTGCACCGGCTGCGCACGTACCGGGTTCCGGCGCGGGGGCGGGTTATCAGTCTTACTACCGGCCGCCGACTTCCGGGCCGTCCATGGCGACCGCCGAAGCCAAAAATGCCTACCGCGAGTTTTTCGCGCCATTGCCCGAGGCCACGGCGGCGCCGATGCCTGAGGGGCAGGGTGATATTCCGCCATTGGGCTTTGCCCTGGCGCAGCTCAAGGGTATCTATATCCTTGCGGAAAACGCCCACGGCCTGGTGCTGGTGGACATGCACGCGGCCCACGAGCGGATCATGTACGAGCGCCTCAAAATCGCCATGGCCAGCGAAGGCCTGAGCGGCCAACCGCTGCTGGTGCCTGAGTCGATTGCGGTCAGCCAGCGTGAAGCCGATTGCGCCGAAGAGCACGGCGAATGGTTCCGTCGCCTGGGCTTCGAGTTGCAGCGCTTGGGCCCGGAGACTCTGGCCATTCGCCAGATCCCGGCCTTGCTCAAGCAGGCCGAGGCGCAGCGCCTGGTGCATGACGTGCTGGCCGACTTGATGGAATACGGCACCAGTGACCGGATCCAGGCGCACCTCAACGAATTGCTCGGCACTATGGCGTGCCACGGCGCGATCCGGGCCAATCGGCGTTTGGCCATCCCGGAAATGAACGGCTTGTTGCGGGACATGGAAAACACCGAGCGCAGCGGTCAGTGCAATCATGGTCGTCCCACCTGGACCCAAATGGGCCTGGACGACTTGGACAAACTCTTTTTGCGCGGTCGCTGATGACAGGTTCCAAGGCTTTACCCCCGGCCATCTTTTTGATGGGCCCCACCGCCGCAGGCAAGACGGATCTGGCGATCGAGCTGAGCAAGGTGCTGCCCTGTGAGCTGGTCAGCGTGGATTCGGCGCTGGTGTATCGCGGCATGGACATCGGCACGGCCAAGCCGTCCAAAGATATTCTGGCGGCGCATCCGCACCGGTTGATCGACATCATTGATCCGGCCGAGAGCTATTCGGCAGCTGATTTTCGCCGCGATGCGTTGCAATCCATGGCCGAGATCACCGCACGGGGCAATATCCCGCTGCTGGTGGGCGGCACGATGTTGTATTACAAAGCGTTGCTTGAAGGCCTGGCCGACATGCCGGCCGCCGACCCGCAGGTGCGTGCGCAACTTGAAGAAGAAGCCCAGCGCCTTGGCTGGCAGGCGCTGCACGATCAGTTGGCAGCGGTCGACCCGGAGTCGGCGGCGCGTATTCACCCCAATGACCCGCAGCGTCTGACCCGGGCGTTAGAGGTGTATCGGGTGAGCGGCCTGAGCATGACGGCCCACCGGCACAAACAATCTGAAGAATCTACTAAAGCAGCAGCTTCTGGCGGCGGCCAATTGCCCTATACTGTCGCCCAACTGGCCATCGCTCCGGCGAACCGGCAGGTGCTGCATGACAGAATCGCGCAAAGATTCATGCAAATGCTGGAACAGGGATTCATCGACGAGGTCTTAGCCCTGCGAGATAGAAGTGACCTGCACGCCGGGTTGCCGTCTATACGTTCAGTGGGCTACCGCCAAGTCTGGGATTATCTGGACGGCAAGCTGACAGCGACCGAGATGCAGGAGCGCGGCATCATTGCTACGCGCCAATTGGCCAAACGTCAGTTCACCTGGTTGCGCGGTTGGGATGATCTACATTGGCTGGACAGCCTGGACTGCGACAATCTGCCGCGCGCCTTGAAATACTTGGGATCGGTCTCCATATTGAGCTGAGTCCCGGAAATTGCCGTCTATCCTATGGGTATGGCGACATCGCCATCTAATTTTTGTATCTATTTTTTTATCCTTACAGGAGTGCGGCACATGTCAAAAGGGCATTCGCTACAAGACCCTTACTTGAATACTTTGCGTAAAGAGAAGGTTGGCGTTTCCATCTACCTGGTCAACGGTATCAAGCTGCAGGGGACTATCGAGTCGTTCGACCAGTTCGTGATCCTGCTGAAAAACACCGTGAGCCAAATGGTTTACAAACACGCTATCTCGACAGTCGTCCCAGTACGTCCGATCCGTCTGCCTAGCGCGAGCGAATCTGATCTGGCAGACGCTGAGCCAGGTAACGCTTGATAGGAGTCTCCTTTGTTCTTTGAGCGCCACGGTGGTGGTGAGCGGGCGATCCTCGTTCACTTGGAAGTTCAGGACCCTGAGGCGCACGAAGATCCGCAGGAGTTCCAGGAGTTAGCAGTATCGGCTGGCGCCGAGACCGTCGCGTTTTTCAACGTGCCGCGTCATCGGCCTTCGGCCAAGTACCTGATTGGCAGTGGCAAGGTCGAGGAGTTGCGCGACCTGGTCAAGGCCGAGAAGGTCGACATTGTGATTTTCAATCACGTCCTCACGCCCAGTCAGGAGCGTAACCTCGAACGCGTGTTCGAGTGTCGCGTGCTTGACCGTACCGGGCTGATTCTCGACATCTTCGCTCAACGCGCCCGTACCCATGAAGGCAAGCTGCAGGTCGAACTGGCCCAGCTTGATCACATGAGCACGCGTCTTGTGCGCGGCTGGACCCACCTTGAGCGTCAAGGTGGCGGCATTGGTATGCGCGGGCCGGGTGAAACCCAGCTCGAAACCGACCGCCGTCTGTTGCGTATACGCATCAGCCAGATCAAGTCGCGTCTGAAAAAAGTCCGCAGCCAACGTGAACAGTCCCGTAGAGGGCGCCAACGCGCCGATATTCCTACGGTGTCGCTGGTGGGGTATACCAACGCCGGTAAGTCCACGTTGTTCAACGCGGTCACTCAGTCAGACGTATTTGCCGCAGACCAGTTGTTCGCCACGCTCGACCCGACCTTGCGCCGCGTTGACCTGGACGACCTGGGGCCGATCGTACTGGCCGATACCGTGGGCTTTATTCGTCACTTGCCGCACAAGCTTGTTGAAGCATTCCGGTCTACGCTCGAAGAGTCGAGCAATTCGGATTTGCTGCTGCACGTGATCGACGCGCATGAGCCCGAGCGCATGCAGCAGATCGAACAGGTGATGATCGTCCTCAACGAGATTGGCGCGCAGGACTTGCCGATCCTTGAGGTCTACAACAAAATCGATTTGCTTGAAGGTGTAGAGCCGCAGATCCAGCGTGATGCCGATGGCAAACCGCAGCGGGTCTGGTTGTCGGCCCGTGAAAACCAAGGTCTGGAGCTGCTTGAGCAGGCCATTGCCGAGTTGCTGGGCAGTGATTTGTTCGTTGGCACCTTGCGCTTGCCGCAACGTTTTGCTCGACTGCGTGCACAGTTCTTCGAACTGGGGGTTGTGCAAAAAGAAGCGCATGACGATGAGGGCTCCAGTTTGTTGGACGTACGCCTGCCGCGTTCCGAGCTCAATCGCTTGGTCAGCCGTGAAGGGATGCAACCGCTGGAATTCATCGAAGAACACACTTTGCAATAAAAGCCTCCTAAAGCGGCCGTGCCGCTGTGGTAGGCATTCTGTAGCATTGGTCGGCGCGCCGTGGGCGCGTCTTTGCTTTATCAGATGGAGAGCGCTATGGCTTGGAATGAGCCGGGTGGCAACTCGAACAATCAAGATCCCTGGGGTAGCAAACGCCCTAAAAATGGCGACCGCAAGGGACCACCGGATCTCGACGAGGCCTTCCGAAAGCTGCAGGAAAGCCTGAATGGGTTGTTCGGTGGTGGAAAAAAACGTACCGGTGGCGGTGGCAACGAAGGTGGCTCAGGCGGTAAGAGCGCCGGCTTCGGTGTGCTCGGCCTGGTACTGGTCGTTATGGCAGCCGTCTGGCTGTACAGCGCGGTTTATGTGGTCGACGAGCAGGAGCAAGCCGTCGTGCTGCGCCTGGGCAAGTACTACGACACGGTAGGTCCGGGTCTGAACATCTACTTGCCGCCGTTCGATAAAAAGTACATGGAAAACGTAACGCGTGAGCGTGCGTACACCAAGCAGGGCCAGATGCTCACTGAAGACGAAAACATCGTCGAAGTGCCGCTGACCGTGCAGTACAAGATCAGCAACCTGCGCGACTACGTGCTGAACGTTGATCAACCGGAAGTCAGCCTGCAGCAAGCCACAGACAGTGCCTTGCGTCACGTCGTGGGTTCCACGTCGATGGACCAGGTGTTGACCGATGGCCGTGAACAAATGGCCGTAGAGATCAAGGAGCGCCTGCAGCGTTTCCTCGATACCTACAAAACCGGTATTACGGTGACTCAGGTCAACGTACAAAACGCTGCTGCACCGCGTGAAGTACAAGAAGCCTTTGACGACGTGATCCGTGCCCGTGAAGACGAGCAGCGTGCCCGCAACCAGGCCGAAAGCTACGCCAATGGCGTGGTGCCGGAAGCCCGTGGTCAGGCACAGCGCATCATCGAAGATGCCAACGGTTACCGCGATGAAGTGGTATCTCGCGCCAAGGGTGAAGCTGACCGCTTTACCAAGCTGGTGGCCGAGTACCGCAAAAATCCTGACGTGACCCGTGACCGTCTGTACCTGGACACCATGCAGGATGTCTTCAGCAACACCAGCAAAGTACTCGTGACCGGCAACAAAAACGGCCAGAGCAACCTGCTGTACTTGCCGTTGGACAAAATGATTGAAGGCCGTACTGGCGGCAGCAACTCGGTAACGGGTTCGGCAGCTGCGGCGAGCAGTTCTGATGCTGGCACGCACATCAACACGGATCTGCCGACACCACCGCGTACCAGGGAGAGTCGCTGATGAGCAATAAATCGCTGGTCGCCCTTATTGTTGCCGTTGTTGTGGCGATCGTTGCCTGGAACAGCTTCTACATCGTCTCGCAAACCGAACGTGCCGTGCTGTTGCGCTTCGGCCGTGTGGTTCAGGCCGATGTTCAGCCAGGCCTGCACGTGAAGATCCCTTACGTTAACCAGGTGCGTAAGTTTGACGCCCGCCTGATGACGCTGGATGCGCCGACGCAGCGTTTCCTGACGCTGGAAAAGAAAGCGGTCATGGTCGATGCTTTCGCCAAGTGGCGTGTGAAAGATGCCGAGCGCTTCTACACCGCGACTTCGGGCATGAAGCAGATTGCTGACGAGCGCCTGTCGCGTCGTCTGGAATCGGGCCTGCGTGACCAGTTCGGTAAGCGCACCCTGCACGAAGTGGTGTCGGGTGAGCGTGATGCATTGATGGCTGACATCACCGCATCGCTGAACAAAATGGCTGAGAAAGAGCTGGGTATTGAAGTGGTCGACGTTCGCGTCAAGGCTATTGACTTGCCCAAAGAAGTAAACCGCAGCGTTTTCGAACGTATGAGCACCGAGCGTGAGCGTGAAGCACGTGAGCATCGGGCCAAGGGTAACGAACTGGCAGAAGGCATTCGTGCTGACGCCGACCGTCAACGTCGTGTTCTGCTGGCCGAGGCTTATCGCCAGTCCGAAGAAGCACGTGGTGATGGCGATGCCCAGGCTGCTGCGATTTACTCCAAGGCTTACGGTCAGGACCAGGAGTTCTACAAGTTCTATCGCAGCCTGCGCGCTTACCGCGAAAGCTTTGCGAACAAGAGCGATGTACTGGTTCTGGACCCAAGCAGCGAGTTCTTCCGCTACCTGGACAAGTCCAAGCCGCAGTAAACCTGTAGGAGCGAGCTTGCCTCGCGATCTTTTGATCTTGAAAGCTCGCTCCTGCAGCAAAAAAGCATCCTGTACACGCACTCCGCCGGGCGGGCAAATTGCCTCGCGGGGTGATCCTTTTAGAAAACGTGTGTATGATGCGGCAGCCGGGAAATTCCCGGCTTTTTTGCGTCTGCATGTTTGATTGACCGAATGGCTGTGACAGCATCGGTAGATTTTTCGAGGAATGTGCTGAGCCTGTCATTCAGGCTTTTTTGCTGTGCGCGCTAAAGACGCAGCCACGTTCTGCTTTACTCAAGGCTTGCCTGCTGGCTGGCCACCCGGATCATAGGGGAATGGCGTAATGGCAACGGTAGACCGCTGGCTTCTGCCAGATGGCATCGAAGAAGTACTTCCACCAGAAGCTGCGCGCATTGAAGTCGCGCGGCGTCAGGTGTTGGATCTGTTCCAGAGCTGGGGCTATGAGTTCGTCGTCACCCCGCATATCGAATACCTGGAGTCCCTGCTGACAGGGGCTGGCCAGGATCTCGACCTGCGGACCTTTAAGGTTATTGACCCCAAGACGGGTCGCCAGATGGGTTTTCGTGCCGACATCACGCCGCAAGTGGCGCGCATTGATGCGCATACCTTGCGTCATGAAGGCCCGAGCCGTCTGTGCTACGCCGGTAGCGTTCTGCATGCTCAACCGCGTGCATTGTCGTCCTCGCGCAGCCCGATCCAGTTGGGCGCCGAGTTGTATGGCGATGCCAGCCCGAGCAGCGACGTAGAAGTCATCAGCTTGATGCTGGCCATGCTGCAACTGGCCGATGTGCCGGATGTGCACATGGACCTGGGGCATGTCGGCATTTACCGTGGGCTGGCCCGTGCGGCCAACCTGTCGGTTGAAGTGGAACAACAATTGTTCGACGCTCTGCAACGCAAGGCGATCGACGAAGTAACAGCCTTGACCGAAGGTTTGCCGGCCGATCTGGCCGACATGCTTCAGGCATTGGTGGGTTTGTGTGGCGGCCGTGAAGTGCTGGTTGCTGCGCGTGAGCGTCTGGCCAAGGCTCCGGCTGAGGTGATGGCCGCTCTGGACGACTTGCAGGCCATTGCCGAGCGGTTGTCGGTGCGTTTCCCGCAGTTGCCGCTGTATTTTGACCTGGGTGAGTTGCGTGGGTATCACTACCACACAGGTGTGGTGTTTGCGGTGTTTGTTCCGGGCGTTGGGGATTCCATCGCCCAGGGCGGTCGTTATGACGATATCGGTGCTGTGTTTGGGCGTGCCCGTCCGGCGACCGGTTTTTCGACCGATTTGAAAACCCTGGTAACCCTGGGGCGTGCTGAGGTTCAGCTACCGTCTGGCGGTATCTGGATGCCTGACAGCACAGATGCGGCACTCTGGCAGCAGGTTTGCCAGCTTCGCAGTGAAGGTCAGCGTGTGGTTCAGGCATTGCCTGGCCAGCCACAGACCGCCGCCCGTGATGCGGACTGCGACCGCCAATTGATTCAGCAGAACGGCTTGTGGCACGTCGTGCCGCTGGCTTCTTGAGTTTTCCTGCCGGCGGTTGCCGGCACCAAGTTTGCGCGAATGAGGACAAGTGTTATGGGTAAGAATGTCGTAGTCCTGGGCACCCAGTGGGGTGATGAGGGCAAAGGCAAGATCGTTGATCTGCTGACCGAACATGCTGCCGCTGTAGTGCGCTACCAAGGTGGCCACAACGCTGGCCACACCTTGGTGATCGACGGCGAAAAAACCGTTCTGCACCTGATTCCGTCGGGCGTATTGCGCGAAGGCGTGCAGTGCCTGATCGGCAACGGTGTGGTGGTTGCTCCAGACGCTCTGTTGCGTGAAATCATCAAGCTGGAAGAGAAAGGCGTACCGGTGCGTGAGCGCCTGCGTATCAGCCCGTCCTGCCCGCTGATCCTGTCGTTCCACGTTGCACTGGACCAGGCCCGTGAAAAAGCCCGTGGCGAGCTGAAGATCGGTACAACCGGTCGCGGCATTGGCCCGGCATACGAAGACAAGGTTGCACGTCGCGGTCTGCGCGTTGGCGATCTGCTGAACATGCCGCGTTTTGAAGCCAAACTGCGTGAACTGGTGGATTACCACAACTTCATGCTGGTGGGTTACTACAAAGACACCGCCATCGACTTCGACAAGACGCTGGCCGAGTGCAAAGAATACGCTGAGCTGCTCAAGCCGCTGATGCTGGACGTGACCGCTGAGCTGCACGACCTGCGTCGCGCTGGCAAAGACATCATGTTCGAAGGCGCTCAAGGTTCGCTGC
Organism: Pseudomonas sp. HY2-MNA-CIBAN-0224; assembly: GCF_040310285.1. Lineage (NCBI taxonomy): Bacteria > Pseudomonadati > Pseudomonadota > Gammaproteobacteria > Pseudomonadales > Pseudomonadaceae > Pseudomonas > Pseudomonas sp. HY2-MNA-CIBAN-0224. The sequence continues at coordinate 44,649 of NZ_JBEOPQ010000048.1, forward strand.
TGGACATCGACCACGGTACCTACCCGTACGTGACCAGCTCCAACACCACCGCGGGTGGCGTTGCGACCGGTTCGGGCGTTGGCCCGATGTTCTTGGACTACATCCTGGGCATCACCAAGGCTTACACCACTCGCGTGGGGTCGGGCCCGTTCCCGACTGAGTTGTTCGACGACGTCGGCGCTCACCTGGCCAAGCAAGGTCACGAGTTCGGTGCAACCACCGGCCGTGCCCGTCGTTGCGGCTGGTTCGACGCCGTTATCCTGCGTCGCGCTATCGACGTGAACAGCATCTCGGGCATCTGCCTGACCAAGCTGGACGTACTCGACGGTCTGGAAACCATCAACATCTGCGTTGGCTACAAAGATGCAGACGGCAACGAAGTGGCGCCAACCGACGCTGACAGCTACGTAGGCCTGCAGCCTGTGTACGAAGAAGTACCGGGCTGGACTGAATCGACCGTGGGTGCCAAAACCCTGGAAGAGCTGCCAGAAAACGCCCGTGCTTACATCAAGCGCGTAGAAGCACTGATCGGCGCGCCGATCGACATCGTCTCGACAGGTCCGGACCGCAACGAAACCATCGTTCTGCGTCACCCGTTCGCGTAACACTTCGCGATGCAAAACAAAGGGCCCTTCGGGGCCCTTTGTTGTTTTAGCCCTCTGTAGGAGCGAGCTTGCCTCGCGATCTGTTGATCTTGATCTGGTTTTTGATCTTGATCTAAGAGGCCCCGTTAAACCACGCTGGCCGAACGCAG